>JAEUTR010000702.1 GCA_016787365.1 Bacteroidia bacterium | reverse complement strand
GATAAAGCCTGGATTCCTCCCATCATTAAACCAACTAAAAATGCTACAACATAAAACTGAATAGGAGTTCTCACTACTAAAAATGTAAACACACAAATAAAAATCCAAACAGCAATGGAGATCATTAATGATTTAATGTTTCCTATTTGTCTCGACATCCAAGAAAATAAGAAAGAACCTGCAATTCCTACAAACTGTATAATTAAAATACTTACTATTAGAGCACTTGTTTTAGATTTTTCGGCGTCCTCACCAGTACCCCAATCAATCTCATTACGAGCAAATAGTACTGCAACTACCATAATAGTTTGCACTCCCATATTATAAAAAAAATAACCTGTTAAAAATTGTTTTAGAGTCGGTAATTGTTTAATCTGAGCCCAAACGCTTCTTAATTCTTTAAATCCTTTAGATAATAATCCTGCTTTGTCGGTACCATGCGGTTGATGATTTTGATTGGGCAGATTAGCAAAAGTATACTGCGCAAAGCCAACCCACCAAAGACCTACTAATAAAAATGAATATTCAACTTTAAAAAAACCTGTGTCGGTTACTTTATCGTATTTAAAAACCATTATTCCAATAAGGCACAGAATCAACAATAATGAACTGCCAAAATAACCCAATGCAAAACCTTTTGCACTTACTTTATCCTGATTTTGTTCGGATGCAATTTCGGGTAAATAAGAATTATAATACACTAGACTACCCCAAAAACCAATTGTTGCTGTAATAAACGGAATAAAACTCAACTCTAAATGCTCTCGTTTAAAGAAGAACAGGCACATGCAGGAAATTGAACCTAAATAACAAAAGAATTGTAAAAAACGTTTTTTATTTCCCAGATAATCGGCTATACCGCTTAAAATTGGTGTTATTAAAACCACAATAAATAGAGCAAAAGCATAAACAAATGAATAAATATTCTGGTTTTCAAATTCAAAACCTAAAAATGAAACCGTATGTCCTATAAAATTTCTATCGGCATCATGCGTGGTTACATAATCATAGAAATTAGGGAAAATAGCTGAGGTTATTACTAATGGAAAAACAGAATTTGCCCAATCGTAAAACGACCAAGCCTTAATAATTTTTGGATTATCTTTTTCTATTAAATTCATTTGTATTAGTTTAATAAGTATTTATGATTACGATCGATTAATTTTTTATAATCTCAAACTCCACACGCCTGTTCTTGGCTCTGTCAATATCATTGTCGTTACTGGCAATAGGCAATAAACTACCATAGCCTTTAAAGTACATTTTATTTTGTACGCCTTTTTTAATAAGGTATTCAAATACCTCGCGTGCACGTTGTTCTGAAATTTTTTGATTTTTATTTTTTGAGCCCACATTATCCGAATGTCCATTTATTTGAACTTCCATTTGAGGATTACGTAAAAGATACTGAGCTAGCTTGTTTAACTCTGAATAAGATTCGGGTAATAAATAATAACGGCCATTTTCGAAAAAAATATTTTTTAAAGCAATTTTCTCTCCCACTTTCACATCCTTTTTTACTTCTAAAACAGAATCCTGAGCGTCCACATTAAATGAGCCTACAATTTCTACTTTTACTTTCTCAACCACTTCTTTCGCTTTTACCATTGATATGTCATCAACAAAGTAGTAAGCTTCTTTAAACCCAAATTTAAATACATTCATCCGAACCATATCTTTTTTCACGTTTGGCGAAAAATTACCAATAGTTACATACTTTTCTCCTCCATCTGCCAGATATTTTCCTGAAATTTTAAACCAACAATACCCATTAATAAAACTTCCTTTTTTACTAACAGAATCAATTAATGCCGACTTAACGACATCATTTTTACTTTTGTATCCAATTTTCGAAAATAAAGCCCCAAAAGATTTTAGACTGGCATTACTCCAAAATGCTAACCTTATATACATCTCAAACTCATAAGTAGTTCCTCGATGCAATGGTTCTGCCAGTTTTACCTGTAAAAACTCTTTATACTTTTTCTGAAAACGTAGTCCGGCATAGCAATTACCCGTTCTTGCACCTTTTTGAGAAGATGTGTCGTTACTAATTGGCTCCTGGTAATAATCCACGCTGGCAATTTGTTGCCAAGGAATTGCCTGTTTGATGCTTCCGGTTTTTTTTCGGTAATTCTCAAAACTTCCGTTTGGTACTATGTTTTTAACAACTTCGGCGCTTTGTTGTGAAAAAACAAGCGAGGAAACAATCAATAATACTAATATATATACATCTTTTAACTTCATTTATGTTCGCAAATGTAAGTTTTAGACTATATTCCATAAATATTTGTTATTAACATTTGTAATTATAAAAAAAAGCGTATATTTGCAATCCAATTTAAAAAAACAGATTAATACCTTAATAGAATGGCAAATCATAAGTCGGCAATAAAAAGAATTAGATCAAATGACGCAAAGCGTTTATCAAATCGTTACTATGCAAAAACTACTCGTAATGCAGTAAAAAAATTACGTGAGACTGATACTAAAAAAGAAGCAGCAGCATTATTACCAAAAGTGGTTGCAATGTTAGATAAATTAGCTAAAAAGAGTGTTATTCACAAAAATAAAGCATCTAACTTAAAATCTAAATTAACTAAAAGAGTTAATGCTATAGCAAAATAATTTTTATTACAGAAATAATTCAAAATCCCACTTTTTTGTGGGATTTTTTTTTATATTAGTACTAAAATAATTAGGCAATCACTAATTATTTTATAATTTTGTCGGAAAATATTTAAAACTCATAACTAAATAAAAGATGAATACTAAAACTTTACGAAACTTAAGTCTTGCTGTTGGCACAACTGCTTTATTAGTTGGTTGCAATGGTTTAGGAAAAATGGTAAAAAAACAAGGTACCTTTTCTTACGATGTAAAACCAAATCCATTAGAAATGCATGGAGACAGCGTTGGATTTACTGTTACAGGTAAATATCCGGCTAAAGTTTTTGCTAAAAAAGCTACAGTTACAGTTACTCCTGTTGTAAAATACGCAGGTGGAGAAAAAGCATTGAAACCGGTTATTTTAGTTGGGGAAAAAGCTACAGATGCTGGACAAAAAATCAGTTATGAAAAAGGCGGTACATTTAGTTATACTTCTGAGAAATTTGCTTATGAACCAGGAATGAAAGTTGCTACTGTTGAGTTAAAAGCTCAGGGTGCAGTAAAGAAAAAAACAAAAGATTTTTTACCGGTAAAAATTGGTGATGGAACTGTTGTTACTCCTTTATTAGTTCGTAATGACGAAAAAGGTATTTATGCAAAAGATGCTTTTGTAAAAGTTACTCCTGCTAACCAAACAGCAAATATTTACTATACAGTAAATAAATCTGACGTTCGTGCTTCTGAATTAAAAAGCGATGAAATAAAAAATGTTCAGGAATTTATTAAAACTAACTTAAATAGTCAGTGGTATGAATTTAAAGATATTAGTGTATCTGCTTATGCATCACCTGATGGAGAACAAACATTAAACGCT
>JAEUTR010000675.1 GCA_016787365.1 Bacteroidia bacterium | reverse complement strand
GAACTAACCGGGGAATTTAAAACCTATGATAATTTCGGAAAAGTAACCTCCGTAAGAAAATATAAAAACGGAAAAGAAATTATCAAAAAAGAAAAAGTCAAGAAAAACAAAACCTCAAAAGAAAATACCAAAAACACATCTGAATCTAAAAAAGAAAAGAAAAAATGGTTTGGAAATAAAAAAGCAGCTACCGACTCTACTTCATTAAAAGAAAAACCGACTACCGAAAATAATACCAATAAAAAAACAGATACTGCAAAAGAAAAGAAAAAGGTATCGAAAGACAAAAAAAAATCTTCGGTGAAATCAGGTGAAAACAATAAAGAAAAACCGGCTCCAAAATCATCCGATTCGGACAAAACAGAAAAAAAATCTTTTGGTCAAAAATTAAAATCAATATTTAAATCAAAGCCAAAAGCCGAAGACCCTTCAAAAAACACTAAAACAAAAACAATCACAACCTGATGTTAAGGGTAAAGCTAAAAGGTGGCGCATTATATGTAGCCGTTATTATCTCTATTCTTATTGCCATTATATTAAGCCTGTTTATTGTTTTAGCTTACTTCAACATACAATCCGTTCAATCTCAAAACTCTTTTATGCAATTACATTTAAGCATGGAAAGTGGTTTTGAAATCGCACAATCTAAATACTATAATCAAAATTCGGGTACAACCTGGCAAAAAATGCCTTATAACAACGACTCTGTGATGGTAAAAAAAATGGCCTGGGGTTGCTATACATTGGTAGATGTAAAAGCAAAAAACGCTCATTTTAAAATTCACAAAACAGGCTTATTTGGCACGTCCGCATCAAAAGATACTGCTATCATGACCGCCGAACAAAGCAGGCCAATTGGACTTGCCGGAAATATAAAATTTAACGCCTCATGTTATTTTCCAAAAGCAGGCGTTAAATCTGCTTATATCGAAGGAACTAGTTTTTCGGATTTAAATTCAGTAAGACCCTATATTAAACAAGCCTCAAATTATATCCCCGAATTAAACGAATCCTATTTAAACGCCATTGAACTGGCTCAAACCGAAATCAATCCATATACCGATAGTTTAATTTCATTTATTCCTGACGCATTAACCCAATCCTTTCATCATAAAACGGCTGTTGTGCAACAAGGCTCTGTTATTTTAAACAGTCAAATCCTATCCCATAACATTAAAATCATTGCATCCGATATCATTACCATTGAAAACACCAGCCAACTAAACAATATTTTACTGGTAGCACGAAAAGTAATTTTTAAAAAAGGTTTTAAAGGAACCGTGCATGTAATTGCAAAAGATAGCATTGTTACCGAAGATGAATGCGAATTTAATTATCCCTCGTCGTTTTGTGTTTATTCAAATACCAATTCAACAACTTCCAACCCTTTAGTAAGAGGTATTTTTTTTGGCACACAATGCAAATTCAAAGGCGGTTTGTTAGCAGCTAATGATGATAAACAATCATCACGCATGATGATAAAACTTAATACCCGGTTTGAGTTCATTGGCAATATATATAGCGCCAATTATACCGATGCACAAGGTAATTTATATGGTTCGGTATTTTGTCAAACCTTATTATTGCAAACCCCTTCGGGCGTTTACGAAAACCATCTGCTAAATTGTTGTATCGACCCTAAAAAATACAGCAGCAATTTAACCGTACCAAACTGGTTTAACCAAAAACATAATAAAACAACTTGTGCACAATGGTTTTAACAAAAAAATATAAAGGCAATACCCTACCCGAAGTGTTAATAGCCATTGTTATCATTTCATTTACATCGGCTTTAGGTATGACCATCTATCTTAATATACAGGAAAACACACAGCCTTTTATGAAATTAAAAGCAGCCGAAATAGCAAACCATCATTTAAACATCAGCGAGCAAAACAAAGATTATTTTGATAAATCGTTCAGCGAAGAAGAATTTACCATAAAAAAAACAATTAAACCCTCCGAACTTTATCCGGATTGTATGATTTTAAAAATCTCCGTTTCAAACAAAACAGAAAAACGAATTTATGAAATTGAAAAACTGATATATGTTGATTAAGCAAAAAATAAAAGCATTTACTATGATTGAATTATTGGTGAGTATGACACTCACCGGTATTTTGGTGGTATTTGCATTTATGAGTTATAATCAAATGCAAAAACTATTTGTAAACTATACCGCTCAAAGCAAATTTATCTCCGACTATAATCAGCTAAACAAAGCATTATTTATCATGGCCAATAAAGCCAAAACCATTGAAAAAATAAATGAGCACAGCCTGAATTTTAAAACAGATTCAAATTCAGTTGAATTAGATATACATAAAGAAACCATACTTTTAAAATTTAAATCGCACACAGATACCTTTCATTTAAACGTCACCAAAACTCATTTTGATTTACTGGCATTTGGCAACGAAACACCCTCGACGTTGGTTAAGCATTTCGAATCCGAAATCATGTTTCAAAACCAAAAATTTCGTATCTCTTTTCATAAAGACTATGATGCTGCCAGTGCCTTAGATGCCACTTTAGTTTTATTACCAATAGAGAAATAGAACACAGATGCCACAGATCAGGCTGATTTTCACAGATTTTTTTGCATAAACGTTTAGTCAAATTAAATCAGTTAAAG
>JAEUTR010000647.1 GCA_016787365.1 Bacteroidia bacterium | reverse complement strand
TTAAAAGCTTTTAATTTATCAAATTGAGTATTGAAGTCATTTAATAAATTATTTTTCTTTTTATTTAAGATCGCTAGCTCTTCTTCAATAATATTTAATTTTTGACGATTCCCAGATAAAGACTGTTCGATTTCTGTGCTTGCACGTTGTTTCCAGTCTTCTAATTCTAATATTAATTTCTTTTCGCGTTTTTCTGCTAACTCTAATGAGTAAGTTAACACTTTTAAATCTTCTTTTAACTCGCCTAATTGCTTACCGTATTTATCAGCAGCCAACATTTTTTCTTCGTTGTTAGCTGTTTGAAATTGAGTCATCGACTCTTCCAAATCTCTAATAATTGCTAGACGTTCATTCTTTTCAAATTGGTAAACTTCTATAGATTTAGAAACAACCTGAACGTCATCTAATTTTAAAGAAATACCAAACAACGACAATCCTTTGTCGTCAGAGAGTGTTGGATTTAAATCTGTGCGGAATAATAAGTCCTCATTTACAACTTTACCAATCGTGTTATGCCAATCCTTAACGTTCTTTTCTAAATAACCATATAAAGCATCGTGCTGTACATTTAATTTTTCTTCAATAGATTTAATCTCCGTTTTAACACGAATAATTTCGTTATTAGTTTTTTGTATCTGATTAGATAGAGATGTTTTTAATTTAGACTCTAATGCTTCCCACTCTTTTTGATTAGTTTGAACTAAATTAGTTTTTATGGCTAACTCCGATTTATTCTTATAATTAATGGCTCTTAAATCTGCTAATTCTGTTTCCTGAGCTTTAATTTCTGTTTCGTAAAAACGTGTATTACGAATAACTTTTTCTTCAGCTTTTAACTCATTAAATTCGATTTGTTTTGCTGTAACCTCAGCGTTTAAATCCGTTAAAGCTTCTTCACGTTTTTGTTTTAATTCAGCATCTTTTTTATTGAATTCGTTTTTTTGTAATAATTGTAATTCGTTATAGTGATTAAAAATTTCACTTGTACGAGAATTAATTTTATTAATATAAGCTGTTTTATCATTACGTAACTGCTCAATTAAAGATGAATACTTCATCTCAATACTTTGAACATTTGATGTTAATGATTCATACTCGCGACGGGCGATATTATAATCAACCTGTAATTTATCACGCTCTGCATTTTTTTCAACTGCCTGTTCAATGTTTTTTTCTTTGTACTCTTTTAGTTTTTTGTTGGCTTCACGAATCGTTCTATCATAATAACCAATCTCTTCACGAACATCTTTTTGTTTTTCTTCTAATAAGGTTTTTTGCTCTTCGTTAGCTTCCGTTAATCTATCTAACTCTTCTTGTTTTTCCTGAGATGCCTTGATAACAGCTTCATTCTGAGTTTCGGCATAACGTAAACTACTACCTAATTTATCAGCCATTTCCATTTGTGCACCTTTTAACATATGCACTTGGTCATACTTTTTATCAATGAACTCAATTAATTGCTGAGATTCTTTTTTTAAGTAGGTTTCAATATCCGAATACTTTTCATTGAATTGTCGTAACTGACGATCAACTTGTTCTAACTTAATACTACTATTTTCGGTAGTTAAGGAGTTAGCGATAAAATCTTTAATAAAACGACTATCAATACTACTCTTAGAACTTAAGAATACGTTTGTGATTGATTTAGGAATATTTTGATATTTCTCGTTACCCTTTAAGATATGAAATTTAGATAACAGCTTATCCGTTTCAGTTCCGTATAAAATATTACGGTAACGTTCAAACGTATCAATTTGTTGAGAAACAAAAATGCCACGTTTATCAAAGCCAGCAATTACTTCTTTAATTTTAATAGCTTCGTCATTTTCGTTGAAGAAATAATCAGGGCTATACTCTGCATCTACAAAACGGAATACTAATTTATTGTGACGATAAACAATTACAAAAAATGGTTTGCTTTCTGTTTGTATTTCATAAATCAAATAAGAGTTTTCGTATTTAAAGTAATGTTCTTCAAACGGCTTTTGTGAAGCGGAAATACCTAAACCTCTTGTATTTGCACTATAAAAAAACAAAATAGCACGTTGCAATGATGTTTTTCCAAAGTTATTTGTACCAACAAAGCAAGTATTACCACTTAATTCCAAGTCGGTATACTTAACATTGGCAATGTTAATTTGTACAATTCTATTTAATATTCTGCAGTTATTTTCCATGTTTCGCTTTTTATTCCTCTGATCCTGTCTTCTGTTACAGCTTATTAATAATCATATAATCCTGTACCTGTTTTATTGGCAGTACTAGGAGGTGTTTTACTTTTTGGTGCAGTTGTGCTCACTACTTTTATAGGATATAATCCAATGGCTCTGCGTTTATTATTTGCTACTGTTACCTCTTTAGCAATTACTTTTTCGTACCCTGTAACTGGTTCATAAAATTCGGGAGCTAATCCGTTCATTGTATTTCTTCTGTCAACAAGAGTTGCATAAAATTCAGGTGAAATATTTCCATCTATTAATGCCCTGTATAAAAGTCCATCCAGATTTTCATTTTTTTTATCCGCATCATAATTTAAAAGAATGTTACGGGCAACTGAACAGGCTTCTTTACTTAATAATTTCATGGAAGGAAAGCCGAATTGTTTGATATTGTTTAACAAATTTGCTGCTGTAACAGAATCGGCTTTCATTTTTTCTTTTACTAATCTGTATTTAGATATATAGTCCTGAGAAGTTTTGCTACAAGCTTTGTTTTTTAAACATGTTGTACAATACTCAATAGCTGATGTATATTTTGCAGTAGTGTATTTTTTATTATTATCATTTATAGCATATAATTCGTTGGTCCAATCATAGTTTCTGGCAGCATCTCTTGTCTCTTCCCACTTACTAATATTATTCTGATATTCTTTTTTAGTATTTTGGTTATAAAAAACAATGTCGTCTTTTTTTGCGCTATCAACTTCATATCCATTCAAAATTGCTTTTTCTAAAAAATGTAAGGCCTTAAATTCTTCCCTGATTTTTATAGCACATAATGCCGCTCTAAAATAATGTCCGGGATTAACTGCTCCTTTATAATTTGCTATAGCAATATCAAATTTTGCATATGCCTGCAATAAAGAGTCATTTTTATACATACGTTCAGCCGTAGATATACTTTCATGAAATGTAATAAAATCCTCTGAAACGGTTGTGTATTTAGTTTGCGCCAAAGAGCTTAAACAAACTACATACATTAATAAAAAAAGTGATGTTTTCATATTATTATTTAGTTATAAATTATTGCTTGGGTATCGTCAGAACCAGAACTATCTTCATAAATAGCTACAGAATTAATCACATCCAATAAGTAATTATAGGAATCTAATACCTTATACGATTCTGATTTTTCGTCTTCTAATTCCAAAAACGAATCACGACTCATTAAATCACAAATCTCACGTACTTTATTATGTAATGTTTCAGAACGGTATAAGGGAATTTTTTGAAGCTTTTGTTTTAAACGTACATTGGCATTACATTCTTCGGCAATTTCACTTGGACGAAAACGACTACCAATACCAATTTTGTTATCCATGCTCGCGAACAAATCAATAATATCGATGTAACGTTCAAAACGTTCCAGTTTTTTTTCTAATTCTGAATTTGGCTCGCTTAATTTTGAAAAATAGAAAAAATTATTTCCACGCTCAATGTTATATCTGATGACATTAAAATAAGCCTGAAGTCTGTCAAAGTTTTCGGGATTATTAATCACATCATACAAACGGTTCATACCATCTCTGCTTCCATTACTGGAAATAAAAGCACCACGAGCCATTACGGCAAAAATATCGTGTGTTTGTTTAGGTAAATTAAAACTGGTTGTTTCTTCCATTGTCTCTATTTATTTTTAACCGCAGAGTGCGCAAAGTTCCAATAGCTATCAGGATGCAAAGCACACAAAGGTTTTTTAATTTTTATTTAGTTGTTTTTTCTTTTTTAACTTTTTCTTTCAAAGGCAATATCAATGTGTAACCTAATCGTTTTTTAATATCTGTCACCGCCTCTAC
>JAEUTR010000615.1 GCA_016787365.1 Bacteroidia bacterium | reverse complement strand
TCAGTTATTTATTTTATTTTTAATATTTAAAGGGTTTAATTAAAATTTTATATATATAATTTATATAATTTTTTGAATTTAAAAAAGATGCAATTAATAAAACTAATTTGTAGTTTTGCTGACGCTAGTTAGAACCATGAGTTATCATTTTTACATCTTCAATTGTCTATTCCTAAATTCAATGCCATTTTGAAGGTGTTTAAAGTTAATTTAAACTTCAGGCCTTCGTATGAAGGCCTTTTTTTATAATCAATAATTAATAAAATGAATTCTTATACGTATATAATTAATGGTAAAGAAGTAAATTATTTTTTTTACAAAAATTTTAAAAATTTAAAATCAATAGTTGGGTTTAAAGCTCCCATTGTTATAACAGATGAAAATGTATATCATTTTTACAGGAAACAACTTAGTAAATATGAGTGTATTGTTATACCTTCTGGAGAAGAATTTAAAAATCAAAGGACAGTAGATTTTGTAATTGATAGATTAATTCATTTAGGGGCAGATAGAAGTTCTCAATTGATTGGAGTTGGAGGTGGTGTAGTTACAGATATTACGGGACACATTGCTTCAGTTTATATGCGTGGAATTGATTTCGGGTTTGTTCCAACCACATTACTTGCAATGGTTGATGCAAGTATCGGAGGGAAAAACGGTATTGATGTTGGGATTTATAAAAATATGATTGGCAATATCCGACAACCTTCTTTTATATTTTATGATTTCTCGTTATTAAATTCATTACCGATTGAACAATACATTAATGGCTTTGCTGAAATCATAAAACACGCTTGTATAAAGGATCAAAAAATGTTTAAGCATTTGGAGAATTTTGATACAAAAACATTGATTAAAAATAAAAGTGAATTGTACCATATTATTGAGCAAAATGTACTACTAAAAACGTTGGTTGTTGCTAATGATGAAAAAGAAAATGGTGAACGTAAATTGTTGAATTTCGGACATACGTTGGGTCATGCTATAGAAAACTTGTATCAATTATCACATGGGCATGCCGTTTCTATCGGAATGACTTATGCTTGTAGAATTTCTGAAAATCAATCAGGTTTTAAAGAAACGAATAGGGTTTGTGATTTAATTAAAAAGTATGAATTGCCCACTGAGTTTAAATTTAATAAACTGGAAATTTTCGAGAATATGAAAAAAGACAAAAAGAAAGAAAAAGATAAAATGAATTATATTTTACTTAAAAAAATTGGGAAAGGATATATAGAAAGTATCTCACTTTCGGATTTAAAACAAATTATTTTAAATTAATCATAGTAAAATGAAAATTACTGTTACACCATCTATTATTTCAGGAGAGATTCAAGCGCCTGCTTCCAAAAGTTCTATGCAAAGAGCTTGTGCAGCAGCACTTTTGGCAAAAGGAAGAACCATTATCCATAATCCAGGAAAGAGTAACGATGATATTGCTGCTTTGGAAACTATAAAAAAATTAGGAGCTAATTGTTATGAAATTCATGGAACGTTGTTTGTCGAATCGAAAGGAGTAAATCCTATTTATGATCAATTAAATTGTGGTGAATCAGGTTTGAGTGTTAGAATGTTTGCTTCAATTGCGGCTATATTAGACAAGACTCTTAAAATTGATGGAGATGGAAGTTTGTTAACACGTCCTATGGATTTTTTTATAAACGTTTTTCCCAAATTAAATGTTTCAATTAAAAGTAATAATGGAAAGTTGCCATTAGAAATTAAAGGCCCAATTATACCCACAACAATTGAAGTGGATGGGTCTTTAAGTTCTCAATTTTTAACTGGATTATTATATGCTTATTCAGCTTTAAATGCAAAAGATGTAAGCATTTATGTAAAAAATTTAAATAGTAAACCATATATCGACTTATCTTTAGATGTATTAGATAAGTTTGGCTTAAAAGTCCCTATAAATAAGGATTACAAGTCGTTTTATTTCACACCAGAAGATCACATTATTAGTGATGCAATTCGACATTATGATGTTGAGGGTGATTGGAGTGGAGCTTCTTTTTTATTAGTAGCAGGAGCCATATCAGGAAATGTTGTTGTAAAGGGATTAAATATATTTTCAACTCAAGCAGATAAAAAGATACTTGAAGCTTTAAAAGATTCTGGCTGTATTTTAGATATTGATACTAGTAAAATTTCAGTAAAGTCATTGTGTTTAAAATCCTTTGTTTTTGATGCAACAGATTGCCCTGATTTATTTCCTCCTTTAGTAGCCTTAGCAGCTTTTTGTACTGGTAAATCAATAATAAAAGGTGTTTTAAGATTAGAACATAAAGAAAGTAATCGTGCGAAAACATTAAAAGATGAATTCTATAAATTAGGAATAACGATTGAATATTATGATGATATTATGGTAGTATATGGAGGAGGCCCAATTAATGGAGCTGAAGTTCATTCTCATCATGATCATCGAATTGCAATGGCTTGCGCTATTGTAGCTCTTAAAGCCAATTCAGAAGTTAGTATTAATGAAGCACAAGCTATCAATAAATCTTATCCTGATTTTTATGATCATTTGAAACAATTAGGCGTAAAAATAAAGAAACATGAGTCACATTTAAATTTAGTATAATGAACTCATTTGGAAATAAATTCAGGATATCAATTTTTGGGGAGTCACACGGAGAATGTGTTGGAATTACTATCGATGGTTGTCCTGCCGGACTATTAATTTCAGAAGAAGATCTTTTAGAAGACCTTGAAAGGAGAAAAGGAGGTAAACAAAAAGGAACCACTCCAAGGCAAGAATCTGATTTCCCTTTATTTATGTCAGGATTGTTTAATGGAAAGACAACAGGATTTCCTATTACTATTTTGTTTGATAACAAAAATACTAGAAGTGATGACTATAAAAATCAAAGAAGTATCCCTAGGCCAGGTCACGCTGATATGACAGCACATCAAAAATTCGGAGGATATGAAGATTATAGAGGAGGCGGTCATTTTAGTGCAAGATTAACAACGGGATTAGTTGCAGCAGGAGCAATTGCCAAAAAAATAATTCCTCATATTAAAATCACAACTCATATAAAAGAAATTGGTGGTGAAACAGATTTGGAAAAAGGGTTACAAAAAGCCATCGATGCAAAAGATTCCATTGGCGGAATAATTGAATGTACAGTGAAAGGGTTGCCGTTTGGATTAGGAGAACCCTATTTCGATTCCATCGAATCTGTTTTAGCTCATATGATATTTTCCATCCCAGCAGTAAAGGGAGTTGAATTTGGAGCTGGGTTTTCTGCTGCAAAAATGTTTGGTACGGAACATAATGATAGTATTATAAATAAGGATGGAAAAACAAAATCTAATCATGCAGGTGGTATAGTTGGAGGAATATCAAATGGAAATGATTTGGTTTTTAGAATTGCTATAAAGCCAACTTCATCAACTCCTAAGATGCAAACTAGCTATAATTGGGATACGAATCAAATGGAATCTTTTTCTATAAAAGGAAGACACGACCTGTGTGTAGCACTTAGGGCACCTGTAATTATTGAAGCTGTTACAGCAATTGTGTTAGTTGATTTTATGCAATTAGAACAAAAAATAAATAGAGTTTTATTATAAATTATATTATTTGTCCTATTAGTTATTTATTGAATGTATTAAATAGTATATATATCTGATTTAAATAAAATAATTTAATATTTGAACTATATAAATATTTATTTTTTTGCATTTAAAATACATTTATATTTGTAACATCAAATTAAAGAATATAATGAAAAATATAGCTTGTCATAATTTTAATTTTTTTAATCATAATGATTGAAGTACAAGGCTATTAATAATAATTAACCAATTAAAAGCCTTTCATTGAAAGGCTTTTTTAATTTTAAAAAACATGAAAAATAATTTTAATATGAATAATTTCTTTCCCTCAACTTGAGGCTTGGTCATATATTATCTATATAGAAGCCTTGCCTAACTAAGCAAGGCTTTTTTAATTAAAAAACATAAACTAATAAATCAAATAAAACTAAAAAAATGAAAACAGTAGAATTACAACAAACAGGCTACACCTCTCTTTTATCTGAAAGAGACACCGAAATTGCAGTATCGCAATTGAAATCTTACTTCTCTCAAACCGTAAGTAAGAAATTAAATTTGATAAAGGTTGAAGCTCCTTTATTGGTAGTTAAAGGAACAGGAATTAATGATGACTTAAATGGAATTGAAAGCCCGGTTTCTGTTAACGTAAAAGAGATACCTGAGGTGTCAGTAGAAATTGTTCACTCTTTAGCAAAATGGAAACGTGCTAAGTTAGGGAAGCTGAAATCACCTGTTGGTGAAGGATTGATTACTGACATGAAAGCATTAAGACCTGATGAAGACTTCTCGGATGTTCATAGCATTTTTGTGGATCAATGGGATTGGGAAAAAGTGATTTTAGAAAAAGACAGAACGTTAGATTATTTAAAAAACACAGTTACTGAAATTTATAAAAGTATTTTAGAAACAGAAAATTATATTTCTACACTTTATCCAGAAATTAAAAATTACTTACCTAAAGAAATTTCTTTTATTCATACCGAAGAGCTTCAAGCGTTATACCCAGGTTTAACTCCTAAGGATAGAGAGAATGAGATTTGTAAAGAAAGAGGTGCTGTGTTTTTAATAGGAATTGGAGGGAAATTAGCAGATGGTAAAAAACATGATGGAAGAGCACCTGATTATGATGATTGGAGTTCTGAAACTATAGAGGGGAAAAAAGGATTGAATGGTGATATTTTAGTGTGGAACAAATCTCTTGGAAGAGCTTTCGAAATTTCATCCATGGGAATTAGAGTAAGCCCTGAATCACTAAAAAAACAATTAACTATCACTGGTGCTGAAGAACGATTAAAATTAGAGTGGCATAAACAATTAGTGAATGGTTTTTTACCATATACTATTGGAGGAGGAATAGGACAGTCAAGACTAGCGATGCTATTATTACAAAAGAAACATATTGGAGAAGTTCAAAGTAGTATTTGGCCAGAAGGATTAGTAACAGAATTAAAAGAACAAAACATAAACTTATTATAATTATGAGAAATCATCAAATAGCCATTCAAGGCTCCGTATCATCTTTCCACGATTTAGCAGCTAAAAAATATTTTGGCGAAGACGTAACCGTTAATGAATGTGGTTCATTTAAGGAAGTTTGCGATAAAATTGCCAATAATAAAGCTGATTATGGAATTATTGCTATAGAAAATAAAGTTGCTGGAAGCATTTTATTAAATTATTTACTAATTGAAAAATATGATTTAAAGGTAATTGGAGAAATTTATTTACCAATTGAGTTGCAATTGTTGGGTAAAAAAGGATCAAAATTATCTGACATTAAGGAAATAGTATCTCATCCAATGGCATTAGGTCAAAGTCAAATTTTCTTGGCAGATCATGATAGTTTGACTGTAACTGAGTATAAGGATACTTCTACTTGCGCAAAATTAGTTGCTGATGACCCCAGTGGAAAACTAGCGGTAATAGGCGGACCTACACTTGCAAAATCATTTAATTTAGATGTGTTGGATGAAAATGTTTGTGATGTTAAACAAAATTTCACAAGATTCTATATATTAAGTAAAGGAGGTGATTATGTTGCTGATCCAAATAAGGCTTCAGTTACCATGCAGATAAAAAACGAGCCTGGTAGTTTGAGTAAAGCACTTGATATCATTAAAAAGTATGGACTCAATCTGAGTAAAATTCAGAGTTTACCAATACCTAATAATTCTAATGCGTATCCATTTCATTTCGATTTTGAATTTGATGATAAGTCTGTGTTTGAAAAGTGTCTTCTTGACTTAGAAAAAGAAGTTGTTGCAATAAAAGTATTAGGTATTTACAAAAGTGAAGCCTATAAACCAAAAATAGTGGAAGAATTAAACATTCATAAAAATTTAAATTAATGGAACTGAAAGAAAATAATGTAGAGCCAAAAGTATCAGCCAATATTATATACAAAAAAGGTCTTGTAATTGCGGGTCCATGCAGTGCAGAAACGGAACAGCAAGTTTTACACACCGCATCAGAACTCGCACATACCGGTAAAGTAGATGTATTAAGGGCTGGAATATGGAAGCCAAGAACTAACCCAGGTGGATTTGAAGGAATCGGGACCAAAGCCTTGTCATGGTTATCGAAGGCAAAGCAATTAACAGGTTTAAAAACTGCTGTTGAAGTTGCTACATCAAAACATGTGGAAGATGCAATAAGTTTTGATGTTGATATACTGTGGATTGGCGCCCGAACTACAGTTAATCCTTTTAGTGTTCAGCAAATTGCAGATGCTTTAAAAGATACAAAGCAAACTGTTTTAATTAAAAATCCTGTGAACCCTGATATTAAATTATGGATAGGAGCAGTAGAAAGGTTACAGAAAGTTGGAATTGAAAATATAGGGTTAATACATAGAGGATTTACATCTTATGGTAATACCGAATATCGTAATGTTCCCATGTGGCAAATTCCAATTGAAATGAAACGTTTATATCCTGATTTACCTATTATTTGCGATCCTTCACATATTTGCGGAAATAGAACAGGATTATTATCCATTGCACAAAAAAGTGTAGATCTGGATTTTGACGGACTAATTATAGAATCTCATTATGATCCTGATACCGCTTTAACAGATAAGAATCAGCAACTATCTCCTCAAGATTTAAATGTATTATTAGGTAAATTGATTTATAAAAAATCTAATACTAACGAAGAAGGTTTTGTAAAACAATTGGAGCATTTAAGAGAACAGATTAATCATTTAGATGAAGAACTTATTTCATTAATTTCAACCAGAATGAAAGTTGCTAAAGATATTGGTGAAATCAAAAAGAATAGTAAAATAACTGTTCTTCAAGCCAATAGATATAATGAAATATTAGAAAGAGCAATTAAGAAAGGCACAGAAGTTGGTTTAAGTGAAGAATTTATTAAGTCTTATTTAGAGTCTATTCACATAGAAAGTATCCGAATTCAAAATAATATTGCTTAAATAACTAAATTTTTTTTTACTTTTCATCCTTAATGGAACAACAAAATCAAATGGATTCAAATTCAACAAAACAAATTAAAAAAATTTTAGTAGCTAACCGTGGAGAGATAGCTATAAGAGTATTAAGAGCAGCATCAGAATTAAAAATAAAAACAGTAGCAATATACACATATGAAGATCGATATTCTTTGCATCGTTATAAAGCAAATGAAAGTTACCAAATTGGTATCGATACAGAACCATTAAAACCTTATTTGGATATAGAAGAAATTATTTCTGTTGCTAAATCAGTTGGAGTTGATGCAATACATCCTGGATATGGTTTTTTATCTGAGAACGTAAATTTTGCAAGACGTTGTAACGAAGAAGGAATTGTTTTCGTTGGCCCAAGAACCGATGTTATGGAGAAGTTGGGAGATAAAGTATCTGCAAAAGTTATTGCTAGGGAAGTTCAGGTCCCTATGATTCCTGATAGTCAAGCCAAACTTGATACAATTGAAATTGCAATTGAAGAAGCAGACAGAGTTGGGTATCCAATTATGTTAAAAGCAGCTGCTGGAGGCGGAGGAAGAGGAATGCGTGTTGTCAAAAATATGGAAGAGCTATTAAATGCCTATTTTGAAGCAAAAAATGAAGCTCTAAAATCATTTGGTGATGATACTGTTTTTATCGAAAAATTTATTGACAATCCAAAGCATATTGAAGTGCAAATATTGGGAGATAATTATGGAAATATCGTTCATTTATTTGAAAGAGATTGTTCGGTTCAAAGACGTTTTCAGAAAGTGATTGAAATTGCACCATCTATCTTATCTCAGACTTCTAAAAATAAAATATACGATTATGCCTTAAAAATTGCTAAGCATGTTAACTATAATAATGCAGGTACCGTAGAATTTTTAGTTGATAAAGATGAAAATATATATTTTATTGAAGTTAATCCTCGTATACAAGTAGAACATACAATTACAGAAGAAATTACGGGTATTGATATTGTTCGTTCACAAATTGTTATTGCCGCCGGCCATGAATTATCTCATCCACAAATATTTATAAAATCACAAGAAGATGTTACGTATAATGGATGGGCTATACAATGCCGAATCACTACCGAAGACCCTGAGAATAATTTTAAGCCCGATTACGGTACAATTGTCGCATACAGAAATGCCGGAGGATATGGAATTAGATTGGATGAAGGTAGTTCGTATTCTGGAGTGAAAATCTCGCCGTTTTTTGATTCCATGTTGGTAAAAGTTTCAGCTAGTGGTCGAACATTAAAAGGTGCATCCAATCGTTTAAAAAGAACATTGCAAGAATTTAGAGTACGAGGTGTTAAAACTAATATTCAATTTTTAATCAATGTACTTGATAACGAAGAATTTCAAAATGGAAAAACAACGGTTGGTTTTATAGGAAACAATCCACAATTATTAATTCCAAAAATTGATTATAATAAAGATGGTGGAACGAAACTATTAAAATATTTAGCCGAATTAAAAGTGAATGGGCATCCTGATGTTAAAACCTATGATCCTGAAAAAAAATTCAGAACCCCGATTCTTCCAAATATTGATGGGATAAACAATTATCCTAAAGGAACTAAAGATTTATTAATTGAATTAGGTAGAGAAGCATTTGTCAAAAAAATTAAAGAAGATAAAAAAATTTATTATACAGACACAACATTACGAGACGCGCATCAATCGTTATTTGCAACTCGCTTAAGAAACATTGATATGCTGAAAGCAGCAGAAGGAATTGCAAAACAACATCCTGAATTATTTTCTTTAGAAGTTTGGGGAGGCGCAACCTTTGATGTATGTATGCGGTTTTTACATGAAGATCCTTGGGAAAGATTGAGAGCTATTAGAAAAGCTGCCCCTAATGTTTTATTACAAATGTTATTTAGAGGAAGTAATGCTGTTGGCTACGCTGCCTATCCTGATAATTTAATTGAAAAATTTATAGTAAAAAGCGCAGAAAACGGTATTGATGTATTTAGAATATTTGATTCATTAAATTGGATTGAAGGAATGAAACTAAGCATCAAAACAGTTAGAGAAAAAACAAATTCTTTAGCAGAGGCTTGTATTTGCTATACAGGAGACATTATGAATCCTGATCGCCAAAAGTATAACTTAAAATATTATGTTGATTTAGCCAAAGAATTAGAAAATGCAGGTGCGCACATGCTTTGTATAAAAGACATGGCTGGTTTATTAAAACCATATTCTGCGGAAATATTAATTAAAGAATTAAAAAAACATATCTCTATTCCAATTCATTTACATACCCATGATACATCATCGATACAGGCTGCCACATATTTAAAAGCTATAGATGCAGGTGTTGATGTAATAGATGTAGCATTGGCCTCCATGAGTGGACTAACTTCTCAGCCAAATTTTAACGCTATTGTAGCGGCCATGCAAGGACATGAAAGAGAAAATAAAATCGATTTAAAATCATTAAATGCTTATTCAAATTATTTCGAAGTGATTCGAGAATATTATTATCCATTTGAAAGTGAATTAAAAGCTGGAACAGCAGAAGTATACGATCACGAAATTCCGGGAGGGCAGTATTCAAATTTATTACCACAAGCTCGAGGGTTAGGATTAGAAAATAAATTTGAAATAATAAAGGAAAATTACGTTGTTGTAAATAAAATGTTTGGGGATATTGTTAAAGTTACGCCATCTTCAAAAGTCGTTGGTGATATGGCTATGTTTTTAACTTCAAATAATTATTCAGAAACTGATGTTTTTGAGAAAGGAGAAAGCATCTCTTTCCCTGATTCAGTTAAGCAGTTATTTAAAGGAGATTTAGGCCAACCTTTTGGTGGTTTCCCCAAGGACTTACAAAAAATTATTTTAAAAGATACAGTTCCATATACCGAAAAACCTAATGCTCATTTAAAACCAATTGATTTCGAAAAAGAACTTTTAGATTTTCGTAAACAATATGATTCATCACTAAGTGAAGAAGATTTTTTATCTTATAAAATGTATCCAAAAGTATTTGATGAATTTTATAAATTCAGAAAGCACTTTGGTGATGTAGAACATTTGCCCACACAATCGTTTTACTATCCATTAAAGGCTAACGAAGAGATTATGGTTTCTTTACGACCTGGAAAAAATCTGCTCATTAAGTTTAAATATATGAGCGAAGCCAATGAAGACGGAATGCGGGAAGTATTCTTTCAATTTAATGGACAAACCCGAAATTTATTAGTAAAAGATAATAGTATAAAAGTACTAAAAGCCTCTAATTATAAAATTACTAATGAAAATGAAATTGGAGCCCCTCTTCAAGGGAAATTGGTGAAAATTTATGTTAAAGAAGGAGATGTTGTTACTAAAAATCAACCTTTATTTGTTATTGAAGCAATGAAAATGGAATCGACCATAGTATCTTCAAAAGATACAGAAATTAAAAAAGTTTACCTTTCTGAAAATATGATGGTAGAACAAGATGATTGTGTTATTTCATTTAAACAATAATTAATTTTATTATCTAAAAAAGCCGAAACTTTAATATATAAGTTTCGGCTTTTTTGCTACTTTTTTTCTATAAGTTTCTTAATGTTTTCGAATTCACTCGAACTGACAATCCGACTTTATTCTGTTACATCTTCTTTTATTATAAGGGTTGACTATATTCATAGAGCAAATTGAAAAAAGGTCTATTGCTTGTAAAACTACCTTCCGCTTTTAGCAATAATTCTCTTTCTGTGTTTTGAACCCCATTTATGCAATTCGCCAATTAGAGGTCTTAATGTTTTTCCATAAGATGTTAATTCATATTCAACAGTAACCGGAGATGTGTCATATACATGGCGACTCGCTAATTCATTCACTTCGAGTTCTTTTAATTCTTTTGATAACATTTTTGGTGTTAGCCCCGGTATTTCGCGCTGAATTTGTTTAAAACGCTTTTTTCCAAAAGTTAAAGATAAAATTATTTGTAATTTCCATTTGCCGCTTAAAATATCTAAAGCATCTTTTACAGGTAATAACTGTTTAGTGCATTCACTTGTTGATAAATGTGAAGGGCATTTTCGTTTATCGTGCTCACTAGTTTCCATGAATGTTATATTATGATACAAATATACTACAGTATCTGCTTTCTTTTTCATAGTGGTTTCCTAAAGTATACCGGTATCCTATAGGAAAGTAGTATCAAAAGCATATCTAATTACCATAATTTTGTTCCCTAATCTTAAAACTAAAAATTATGACAACAAAAACAATCCGTATTATTTCAATTATTCTTATGGCAATTCCTTCCTTCATGCTGGTTATGAGTGGCGTTATGAAAATTGCCGGTGCCCAACAAATTGTTCAAGGTTTAACAAAAGGCGGGCTAGGTTCATACATTACACTATTTGGAATTATAGAATTAATATCCATAGCATTATTTATTTATCCCAAAACATACAAAATTGGATTTTTACTTATTTGCTGTTATTTAGGTGGAGCTTTGTCTATTGAATTAGCAAGTGGTCAACCGCCAATGGCTGCAATTTTTTTAACTTTAATATGGATATCCGTTTATTTAAAAGATAAAGGAATGTTTATTGGTTTAACTAAACTAGAAAAATAATTAAATTAAGAATCAAATTCTTTTAACAATAATCCCTCGTCAGTTGACGGGGGATTTTTAGTAATATGAGTTTTGCAATAAATAATTGAATTTTAAGATTATTTAAGATTAAAAATAAATTTTTGTTGAACGAGTTGTGTAGATTTACCTTGATTAAAAAAATGAGTAGTATTAATATCATAATGAAATTGTTGAAATTCTTTCCGTCCGTAGGAAGGAGTAAACTTATTTTTTCTTCAAATAATAAGGCCTTTATTAATTAAGCCCCGCAAATACATATTGCGGGGAAAGAGTACTCCTCTTTTAGCAAAAAAATAAAAAAATTGTTCAATGTAAATGTCATGCATGATACATTGGAATGCATAGCGCAACTTAATATCAAAAACAAAAATTAAAACCCATTTAATACAAATACTATGAAACCAATTATTTCAGAATCAGTTTATAAAATACTTAAAAAACTAATTAGAAGAAAAAAAACAATAGAAGTACAGCCCTTAGATGTAGAATTGTCTAAAGCTAAAATTGTGAAAGATAATTTTTTAGATTCTAAAATTGTTAGTTTAAATTCAATTGTAGAATTTATCAGTTCCTCATTTAAAAAACCAATGAGGGTGCAAATTGTACTTCCTGAAGATGCCGATCTTAATCAGAAAAAAATATCCATA
>JAEUTR010000613.1 GCA_016787365.1 Bacteroidia bacterium | reverse complement strand
ATAAAAGTGACGAATTAGGTGCGAAAATTGAATCCATTGCAAAAAAACAAATGTTGGAAATGCCTGAAGCTTTAAAAGCTTTAGAAAGAATGGATTATCCATTATTACCATATAATGTTTTAGGAGTACAAAAATTAAAGTCTTTATTTAATAAAAATTTACAAAAAGTAATCATTGATAAAGAAATTGCTTTAGTTCAGGAAACGACCAATACTTTAAGTAATCTTCATGAATTAGTAGATGCTTTAGAAGCAAGTGGAAATCATGGATTGATTATGACCATGGGAAAGGGTGGCGTTGGTAAAACTATCGTAGCGGCTTCCATTGCAACCATGCTGGCAAATAGAGGACACGAAGTGCTTTTAACAACAACAGATCCAGCAGCTCATGTGAAAGATTTCATCAATCAGTTAAATGAATTACCTAAAACATTAACGGTTGAGCGTATAGATCCAAAAGTAGAAACTAAAGTTTATACGGATAAGATATTTGAACAAAAAAGTAAAAACTTAAATGAAGAAGCTAAGAAATTGTTGGCGGAAGATTTAAAATCGCCATGCAATGAAGAAGTTGCAGTATTTAATGCATTTTCAAAAGCGATTAATAAAGCTAAGCGACAATTTGTAGTAATGGATACTGCTCCAACTGGTCATACACTTTTGTTATTAGATACAACAGGGAAATATCATAAAGAGATTTTAAAAACTACTACTTTAAATCCAGATAGAATTACAACGCCTTATATGTCTTTGCAAGATGGTAACTTTGCTAAAATATTATTGATAGCCTTACCAGAAACTACTCCAATGCGTGAAGCGGAAGCTTTACAAAACGACTTGAAAAGAGCGGGTATTGTTCCATATGGTTGGGTGATTAATCAATGTTTGTCGGCGGTTAAAAATATAAAAGACCCTCTATTATTGAAGCGTGCTTCTAATGAAGGGTCCATTATTAAAAACATTAAAGAGAATTTAACAAGTAGAACTTATATTTTGCCATACATACCCGAAGAAAAATTACTACCTGCTATTTTATCTATTTATGATACGGTAGAGCAATAGTGATTAATCAATCCATTTAGGATTTCTTCTATCACTAGCAGAGTCTTTTATTTTAATATGATAAAAAGATTTTAATTTTTCTGCTAAGGCAAATATTTCCTCTTTTTCTTTGCTTTCGTGAACGATTAGTTTTCTGTTTTTGTTATATACTAAACTTAATTGGTAAACAGCTCCGTGTCCATCTTCAAAATCTTCAGGAACACAGCCTTCGCATTTGATATATAAAGTTTTAAATAATAAGATATAATCAAACTTGGGTATTTTTTTCCATGATCCAGAAGTCATTCCTAATACACTTTCGTAAGCTTTGTATAATCCATTCTCCAAATCTAACTGAGTTCCCATTTTTCTAAAAAAGTTTGAACTAGCTCTTTTTCCTATGATAATTTGATTTTCCATGATGTTAATTTTTAAGTAAAGTTACAACATCAGAGCCCCTTTTGTAAGTAACAATTGTCACATAAACAATTGTTAGATACAGATTGTTATATATGATGTAATTCGATTTTATTTACCTTTGTATTGTTAATCAATTAACGATGGATGTTCTAAAAGATTTAAAGTCTCAAAGACAAAAAAATATAGAATATGTTGAAAATAGTTTAATTGCAGAAGCTTATTCTATTTTAAAAGGAGAAACAAATTCTAAAGATGTGTCTTTTATGGGATTATCTTCAAATAGTAATAATGCTTTAGTATCAGTCAATTTAAAACTTGATTCAAATAGAATTTTTACTCAAAAAGATATAAAAAGAAGTTGTGAGAATTTGGGTTTACGTTTTTTAGATTTTAAGTGTTATAATGCTGAATTGCCTTATGATGTTCATATTAAAAAAAATGCCTTCGAAATAGAAATGGGTAAAGAGATGAAATTTATGATGCTGACTGAAGCTTCTAATTTTTGTTCCAAATTCCCTAACACCCAACAGTTACTTTTTGCAGAGATAGGTAGAGGTGAATATTATTTTATTTATCAATGGGGAAGAGAATATTCAAAGTATAGAAAAATAACATCTTTACCATATAGAAATGTAGAGTTTTTATTTGTACATATTGTCTTGATTTCTACTATTCTAACTATTGTTACACCAACAACTTTTATTACAACAAAACCTAATATTGATTATTTTTCGATGATAAGAATGGCTTATTTCTTTTGGTGCGTTGTGTTTCTGTCATCTATGTTTGCCTATTATGTAATTGGTATCCGTAAAGGATTAAACAATACTCAATGGGATAGTGCTTCATTTTTGTAACATTTGTTACTTATCATCTTTTTATCAGTTACTTTCTGTCAAAAACTGATTTTCATCATATAAGATTATTTTAAGTTAAACGAACTTTGTCTCGTAAATCTTAAAATTAAAATCATGCTTTCAACTATCATTTTTATAGTAGTGCTCCTTCACTTAGGTGCTGGATTTGGATATTTAGCTTATAAATTATCTCCTTCAAAAAAGACAACTGATTCTGATAATACAACGTTGAATTCATAATATTTAAAAACAATAGTCATGAGTAAATGTGGAAGTAGATGTCCTTAATTCTTTCAATCATTAAGACAATAATTTAATCAAAATAAACATTAAAAAAATATTAAAAATGAAAGTAGAACAAATTTATACAGGATGTATTGCTCATGCAGCATACTATTTAGAGAATAACGGCGAAGCAGCAATCTTTGATCCATTACGTGAAGTTCAACCTTATATGGACAGAGCAAAGAAGGATAATGCTAAAATTAAATATGTGTTCGAAACACATTTTCATGCGGATTTTGTAAGCGGTCATTTGGATTTAATGAAACATGCAGGTGCTGAAATTGTATTTGGCCCAACAGCTAAACCTGCTTATCAAGCAACTACTGCGGTAGATGGTCAGATTTTTAAAGTAGGGAATTATAGTGTGAAAGTAATTCATACACCAGGCCATACGATGGAAAGTACAACCTACTTATTAATCGATGAGAATGGTAAAGAGCATGGTATTATTAGTGGAGATACCTTGTTTATTGGAGATGTTGGTCGACCAGATTTAGCACAACATGTGATCGCTGATTTAACTGAAGAAAAATTGGCAGGTCATTTATATGATTCGTTACGCAATAAAATTATGCCTTTAAGCGATGATTTAATTGTGTATCCTAATCATGGAGCAGGAAGTGCTTGTGGTAAAAACATGAGTAAAGAAACAACGGATACTCTTGGTAATCAGAAGAAAGTGAATTACGCCTTGAATCCTAAGTTAACTAAGGAAGAATTCATTAAAGAAATCTTAACAGGTTTGGTGCCGCCTCCAGGTTATTTTCCTCAAAATGTTTTAATGAATATTAAAGGGTATGAGAGTATTGATAACGTGATGCAAAAAGGTTCAAGAGCTTTATCTGTGGCTGAATTTGAAGTAGCTGCTAACGAAACTCAAGCTTTAATTATTGATACACGAAAACCACAAGATTTTAATAAAGGATTTATTCCTAATTCAGTTAACATTGGTATTGATGGTAGCTTTGCAACTTGGGTAGGAACATTAATTCCAAGTGTAAAACAAGAAATTTTAATTGTAGCTGATGAGGGTAGAGAAGCAGAAGTGATTACACGTTTAGCGCGAGTGGGGTATGATAATGCTCTTGGTTATTTAAAAGGAGGATTTAATGCTTGGGTAGCTGCAAATAAAGATATTGACCAAATTCATTCAGTAAGTGCTGAAGAGTTAGCTGAAATCAGTAAAAAAGAACTAATAAATATTATTGATGCAAGAAAAGCAAGTGAATACAGTAGCGAGCATGTTGTAGATGCGATAAATGCTCCTTTAGATTTTATTAATGATAGTATGACTAAAATTGATAAAGATAAAAAGTACTATGTTCATTGTGCCTCTGGTTATCGTTCTATGGTTTTTATTTCGATATTGAAAGCGAGAGGATACAATAACTTAATTGATGTGACTGGAGGTTTTAATGCTTTAAAAGAAAGTAATTTGTTTAAGGTAACAGATTACGTTTGTCCATCAACCTTATTATAAATTTTAATATGATTCCATTAAAAGCGGCTATTTGGCCGCTTTTTTTTGTTTTTTATGTTCTTATGTAACATTTGTAACCGTTAAAAAAATGACCTAAGTCATACCTTTGTCTCATAAAAACGTAAATACCATGTTATCAATATTCAAAAATTTATTTAAGTCTACAACGGTTGATTTAGCTCAATTGATTAAAGACGGCGCTGTGATTGTGGATGTAAGAAGCAAATCAGAATTTGCTTCTGGTCATGTAAAAGGCTCTATTAATATCCCGTTAGAGCAAGTTGGAGCAAATGTAGATAAGTTAAAAGCTTACAACCATGTAATTACTTGTTGCAGAAGCGGAAACAGAAGTGGAATGGCAAAGCGTACTTTGGAATCCAAAGGCTTAAAAAATGTAACTAACGGTGGAAGCTGGCAAAATGTTAATCAATACAAATAAATTATGGAATCATTAAAAGTATTAATCCCAACAGACTTTTCGGTTCAAGCAGAGTATGCTTACCTAATGGTGAAAAAACTGGAAGAGAAAATTCCCGTTGAAATTCATTTTATACATGTATTAGGTGTGCCTGATACAGTAACGATGGATAAAAACGGAAATATTCAAACTTGTGGTGAAATTAGCGTTGATTATGTTGTTTCTCAAAAAATAATTGCTGAACGAAAATTAAATAATCTTAAAACATTATATGGTTCAGATATTCAATCTCATTTAGAGTTAGGTAAGTTAACTGACAAAATTGTTTCTTATGCTCAATCCAATCATTTTGATTTAATTGTGATGGGAACAAAAGGTTCTTGGGGTTTAAAAGAAAAATTATCAGGCTCTGAAACACAAATGATTGCTCGTCAATCAACCGTTCCATTATTATCACTCATGTGTGATCGCTCGGATTTAATTATCGAACATATTTTATTAGTTCATGATTTCTCCAATCCAAAGAATGAAAACTTAGCATTGCTTCATAAATTAATTAAAGCATTTCATACGAAAGTGCATTTATTGCAGATTTCTAAGGATACATCCGATAAACATAAATCTTCGATTATGTCTCAAATGGATGAATTTGCTTTAGCTAATCATATTTCAAATTTTGAAATGCACGTATTAAACGATACGGATGTTGAAAATGGAGTGATTCATTTTAATCAAATGCAAGAGATGGATATTATTTGTATTGGTACGCATGGTAAAGGTGGTTTATTTCATCATAGTGCTACCGAAAAATTAATCAATCATTTATTTAAACCTATTATTTCTTACCATTTAAAAAATTAATCAATTATGTTAGAATTTATTCAACAACCATGGACATGGTGGGTGTCTGGTGCTCTTATTTCTGCTATTATGTTCCTTTTAATTTTCTTCGGACAATCATTTGGATTTTCAGCTAACTTAAGAACGATTTGTTCGGCTGCAGGTGGAGGAAAATTCGTCAAGTTTTTTGATTTTAATTGGCGCTCTCAAATTTGGAACTTAGTATTTTTAATTGGTGCTGTATTAGGAGGTTTTATTGCTAGTCAGTTTTTATCAGATGGTAATCCAGTTCAGATTTCAGAAAACACAATATCAGATTTATCTAAGTTAGGAATATCTGCTCCAACATCTGCTCAACCAGATGAGTTATTTAGTATCGAATCATTATTTACTTTAAAAGGTTTTCTAATCTTAGCAATAGGCGGATTAATGGTTGGCTTTGGTTCTCGTTATGCTGGCGGTTGCACATCTGGGCATGCCATTAGTGGATTATCAGATTTACAATTACCATCCTTAATTGCTGTGATAGGCTTTTTCATTGGTGGCTTATTAATGACTTTTGTTTTACTTCCTTTAATATTATAAAAAAAATGAAACTATTAAAATTTTTATTATTAGGTACCTTATTCGGTATCGTAATGGCTAAATCAGAAGCGTTTTCCTGGTTTAGAATTCAAGAAATGTTCCGCTTTCAAGCATTTCATATGTATGGTATTATTGGAACTGCCGTTACACTTGGTGTGATTGGTGTGGGTTTAATTAAAAAATATAATCTAAGAGATGTCAAAGGAAATCCAATTCAATTTTATCCAAAAGATAAATCAACGATGCGTTACTTAATTGGTGGAACTATTTTTGGTTTAGGTTGGGCTTTAAGTGGCGCTTGTCCAGGCCCAATGGTTGTTAATATTGGATACGGCTATATTGCTATGATTGTTGTATTTTTATTTGCCATTGTTGGCACCTATTTATACGGAGCAATAAAAGATAAACTACCTCACTAAATTAAAATGACGTTATGGAAGAGAATTCAAAAAATAATAATCCATTAGCACCTGTTGTTAGTAAACTTATAAATGTCATTATTTTATTAGTGGTATTTATTGTTGCCTTAATTGTATTATTTGCCTTGTTTGTTCCTGCGCCTAAACCTAAAGTCGAGAAAAAAATTGAAGTTCCCGTTCCTGACAAAAATGGATTGTTTACAGAGTCTGCAAAACAAGCCGCATTAACTCCAAAGGATACTATTAATTATTGGCAAGCCCCTGATGTTGTTGCTTTGGAAGGCAATAAGGACAAAGATTTAATTTTGTATGGTAAAGATTTAATAGCTCATACATCAGAATATTTTGGTGAAAATGGCAAAGTGTTTAAAGCAAGCACCAACGGAATGAATTGTCAGAATTGTCATTTAGATGCCGGTACAAAAGTGTTTGGTAATAACTATTCTGCAGTGGCATCCACTTATCCTAAATTTAGGGCGCGTTCAGGTGCTATTGAAAATATGTATAAACGAGTGAACGATTGTTTTGAACGTAGTTTAAATGGTAAAGCTTTAGATACTGCATCAAAAGAAATGCAAGGGATTGTGGCTTACATTAAATGGCTAGGTAAAGATGTGAAGAAAGGGGAGAAGCCTATTGGTTCTGGATTTAAAGACTTAGCATTTTTAGATAGAGCGGCTGATCCAGATAAAGGTAAAACCATTTATTCCGAAAAATGTCAATCATGTCATCAAGCTGATGGTTTAGGTTTAATGAATTCTGAAAAAACGGCTTATACCTATCCACCTTTATGGGGCAAAAACAGTTTTAATGATGGTGCAGGTTTATACCGTATGTCAAACTTTGCAAAGTATGTAAAGTACAATATGCCTTTAGGTGCTAGTCATAATAGTCCTCAGTTAAGCGATGAAGAAGCTTGGGATGTAGCGGCATTCGTCAATTCACAAGCTCGTCCTAAAAAGGATATTAAAAAAGATTGGCCAAAGATTGAAGAGAAACCTTTTGATCATCCATTTGGCCCTTATGCAGATGGCTTTGATGAAAAACAACATAAGTATGGTCCGTATAAACCAATTAAGGAAAAATTGGAGGCGATGAAAAAATCTAAAAAGAGTAAAGTATAATTTTAAAACGAAATATCATGAACACAATTTTCAAAAAAGTATCAGTAGTTATCGCATTAGTCATGTTGTCCATGTCAGTATATTCTCAAACTAAGACAGATAATCAAAAACCGGAACATAAAATCATCTTTCAATTAACTTCTGGCGATACAACGGCTCATAAACAATTAATTAAACAGTTTAATAATATCTTAAGCGTGTCGCCTACTACAAAAATCGAAGTAGTTTGTCATGGTGCTGGTTTGGATATGTTGGTGTCTGGAAAAACTATATTAGAAGATAAGATTAAAATACTGGCAGATAAAGGAGTAGTGTTTAATGCTTGCGAATTTTCTATCAAAGAAAGAAAAGTAGACCGCTCCAAAATTATTTCTGTATCAGGTTTTGTTCCAGCAGGAATAGTAGAAATTGTGAGTAAACAAGAACAAGGCTGGAGTTACATTAAAGCCGGAAACTAAATTTTTAATTAAATATTTTTAAATGAAAAATAATATCACCTATTATTTAATGGGATTGTTGTATCTTTTTACAAGCCATTTATTCTCTCAAGAATCTCCTCAGAATCATGGAGTAGATAATCATCATATTTCTTTAAAAGCGAAAGATTCCGTTTGCTTAAAAGATTGTATCATGCAAGCACATTGGGAAGCTCATACCCGAACTTTTGTTATGGGAACTATTAATGAAGGAAATTTAAAAGATGATTATGCGATTGCTTCAGGAGCTGGTATCGGTGTTTTAACTAAACCTATCTATGGATTTCAAGTAGGAGTGAGTGGTTTTTTTATTTATAATTTAAGTTCTTCCGAATTACATAAACCAGATAGTTTAACTGGACAAGGAAATAGATATGAAGTTGGTTTATTTGATATTGATAATCATACCAATAAAAATGATTTGGATAGATTGGAAGAATTATACATTAAGTATAGTTTATCAAAGAGTTCTTTAATGGTTGGAAAGTTTAATTTAAACACTCCATTTTTAAATCCACAGGATGGAAGGATGCGTCCCACTATTGAAGAAGGTATTTGGTTAAGCGTTAAAGAGTCAAATAAAATCGGATTCAATGGTGGTTGGATTTGGAGTATTTCTCCTCGTTCAACCGTAAAATGGTTTTCAATAGCTAATTCAATGGGCGTTTATCCCATGGGAGTTAATACAGATGGTACAAAGGCTAATTATAATGAACATATAGAAGGTTCCTCTGGCATGGCTATAGGAAATGTGTATGTTAATCCAACAAACAATATAAAAATTAATATTTGGAATTCTTTTCTTGAAAATGTAATGAATACTGCCATGATTGAAGTAAAAGTGGAACAACCAAAAGAAAAATTAAAGTTTTACGAAAGCATCATGTATGTTCATCAAGATGCTATTAATAATGGGGGAAATGTTAATCAGCAAAAAACGTATATGAATAAAGGTGAACAATCTAATGTGATTAGCGCACAACTTGGAATTAAAAATAAAAAAATCAATACGTCTTTAAATTACACACATATTACAGGAGACGGAAGATATTTAATGCCAAGAGAATGGGGTAAAGAAAGTTTTTATACTTTTTTGCCACGCGAACGTAACGAAGGTTTAGGTAATGTTCATGCGTTTATGATAAAATCATCCATAAACGCATTTGACGGGAAATTTAAAACAGGTTTAGGATATGGTTATTACCAATTACCAGATGTAAAAGAATATCGATTAAATAAATATGGTTTACCATCCTATCATCAAATTAATTTCGATGCGTCTTATTCTTTTGGTAAATTTTTAAAAGGCTTAGATTTGAAAGTTTTGGTCGTTTATAAAATCAAAGAAGGAGAAACATATAATAATTTAAAATATGTTTATAATAAAGTGAATATGATGAATTTTAATTTCATACTTGATTTTAAAATTTAATCGTATATTAATCATTCTAAACAAATTAAAATTATGAGTGCTAAAGATACCAAAGTAACAACGTCCGATAATCGCAGAGAGTTTATTAAAAAATCAGCTTTACTTGGTTTAGCAACAGTATTCAATCCTTTATCAGAAGTGATGGCATCAAACGCTATTTCTGATGAAACAGCTGTAATGGATGATAAATCTATTGCTAATAAAGAAACCATTACAGTTCTAATCACGACTGATATTCATTCTCAAATTAATACGCACGATGAATTTTTTTGGGAAAATAACCAAGCGGTTTATAAAAAACGCGGCGGCATGGCGGTTTTAAAAACCATGATTGATTCGTATAAAAAGAAAAATCCAGCCAATACCATTGTGTATGACGGAGGTGATTATTTTCATGGTCATGCGGTTGCTTCTTTAACAGAGGGCGAAGCCTTGATTCCTATCTTTAATAATTTGGGTTACGACTTAATGTTGCCAGGTAATTGGGAAGTAGTTTATAAGAAAAAGAAAATGTTGTACGATATGGGACATGCTAACGCGGCTAAAATTTGCGCTAACATGTGGCATAAAACCAATGATGCTGATAACGGAGAATTAGTGTACCAACCTTATTGGATAAAATACATTGCAGGTGTAAAAGTAGGAGTGATTGGTTATACCGATCATTTAATACCTAAACGTCAATCGCCTGCATATAGTGCTGGTTTACGTTTTGACCATGCTGAAGTGAATTTAGCAAAGTACGTAAAGTTGTTGAGAGAAATAGAAGGTTGCGCGGTGGTTTTAGTAGCTACTCACATGGGCTTAGCACAACAAGTTGGTTTAGCAAATAACCCAGCGGCCCAAGGTGTAGATATGATTTTAGGGGCCGACACTCATGAGCGTGTGCGTGTTCCTATTCAAGGTAAGTACACTAAAGTAATTGAATGTGGTGCCTTTGGTTCGTTTTTAGGGAAATTAGATTTAGTGATTGAGAACGGTAAATTAGTAGATACTAAATATGAGTTATTAGATGTAGATCCTGTGAAATTTCCTGCTGATAAAAACATGCAGGCAATGATTGATAAAGCCTACGAACCATTTAAAAAAGAGATGCAAACGGTTATTGGAACTAGTACAACTCCTTTAGTGCGTTATTTCGTCATGGAAACACCGATGGATAATTTAATAACGGACGCGATTAAATGGAAATTTAAACCAGACATAGCTCTCTCTAATGGATTTCGTTTTTGCCAACCTTTAGCAGTTGATGCTAAAACAGGTGTTGCTACTATTACTAAAGAATTTTTATGGAATATGCTACCCGTAAACAGCGAAGCCAAAACGGCAGTCGTTACTGGTAAACAAGTTTGGGATTGGTTAGAAAAAGAATTGCAGAATGCTTTCGCTAAAGATCCATCCAAACGTTTTGGTGGTTGGTTTGTGCGATACAATGGCATGGAAGTAAACTTCACAATTGGTAACGAATTTGGAAAAAGAGTAAACTCGGTTAAAGTAGGTGGGGAGCCAATTGACATGACTAAAGAATATAGTATTGTAGCCTGTGAGCGGGAAGGAGACCCAGATGATACTTTGTGTAGAATTGAGCATGTGAAAAATCCAAAAAAATCTCCCTTGTTAATGCATGATGTGATTATTGAGTATTTAAAAGATCATTCGCCGGTTGCACCAAAATTGGAAGGCAGAGCTGTTGCTACCGACGAACCACAAACTTTGTTAACACAGTTAAAAGGCACTACTTACGAATTCAGATAATCTGTAATTTAGAACAAATTATTTTACTTCATTAATTATGGCAATTGGGATAAAAGAAAAACTGAGTTTAATATTAGAGTCAAAATTAATTGACGAAATCATTTCTTTAGGTAACGTGATGACCTTTAAAGAAGGCGATGTGATTATGGATTACGGCAAAAAAATAAAATTCATGCCTTTAATTTTAAGCGGCACTATTAGGGTGATGCGTAAAGATGAAGAGGATCGCGAAATTTTATTGTATTATTTAAGTTCAAACGAAAGTTGTGCTATGGCCTACACTTGCTGTATGGAAGCAAAAAAAAGTGAAATTAAAGCCATTGCAGAAGATAATGTAGAGCTAATAGGTATTCCACACGAAAAGTTAGATGAGTGGTTAACCAAATATCCAAGTTGGAAAAGTTATATCTTCAATAGTTTTACGCAACGTTTTAATGAATTATTAAAATCGTTGGAAAGTATTGCCTTTAATAAACTAGATGAGCGTTTAATAAAATACTTAAAAAACAAAGTAAAAGTTTCAGGTAAAACGTCTATCCCTTTATCTCATCATCAAATAGCTGAAGAAATGGGAACGAGTAGGGTAGTAATATCCCGTTTATTAAAACAATTAGAGAATGAAAAAAAATTAGTTTTATATCGTAATGAAATAAAACTGTTAAGCAGTTTCAAATAATTATCATTTTAATACCTGATATATCTCATATTTTTTGAGGGCATTTCTGATTAATTTAGTTAGAGTTAAAGAGCTATTAATTAAAAACTATTATTATGAAAATTGCAATCAATGATCATCGAAAAGTGTTTGCTGTTCAGGAAGAGTTTAATGCTATTTTCCCGAATTTAAAGTTAGAATTTCATGCAAAGCCACATCAATCGAAAGGTGCAGCTGATGATGAATATTGCAAGCAGAGTGCTCATTTGTCAGATTGTAGAACAGTTCACCAATCGGGAGAAATTACTTTAACGTCTCAGATGACTGTATCAAATCTTAAGCAAAATTTCTCAGATATTTATGGTTTAAGTGTTGAAGTATTTAAAAAATCCGGAACGAGTTGGATTCCTACAGGAGACTCAGCGGGATTGCCTTTAGAAGAATTAAATAAATAAAATTTCCACCTATAAAATTCGATTTAGTTTTTTATTAAGGTTTGTTATTTAGTTGGTTCTTGCATTTTTAAACACTATATTTTTTATAGCTTTAATCTGATAGCTGATGTCGGTTTTTAATTGTGCTTTTTGATAAGACTCGATGTATTTCAGTTCGGAAGG
>JAEUTR010000611.1 GCA_016787365.1 Bacteroidia bacterium | reverse complement strand
TATAAATAAAAATAACGTGACCTTAATAAAAAGTATTTCAGGAATAAGAGGAACCATTGGCGGAAAACCCGGAGATGGATTAAGCCCTTTGGATATAGTTAAATTTGCATCGGCTTACGGAAGCTGGATAGCTTCGACAAGCTCGACTACCGGTAAGGAAAAAGTAACCGTAGTTATAGGTCGTGATGCCCGTTTATCTGGACAAATGGTAAATAATATTGTTTGCGGAACATTGGTGGGGTTAGGAATTAATGTTATTGACTTAGGATTAAGTACTACACCAACGGTAGAAGTGGCAGTTACCGAATTAAACGCTGATGGCGGTATTATTTTAACAGCAAGCCATAATCCAAAACAATGGAATGCCCTAAAATTATTAAATAACAAAGGTGAATTTATTAGTGATAGCGAAGGGAAATACATCTTAGAACTAGCTGATAAAGAAGATTTTACCTATAGTGATGTAAACCAATTAGGTTCTTACGAGCAACGTAATGATTTATTGCAAATTCACATTGATAAAGTATTACAATTGCCATACGTGGACGTTGAAGCTATTAAAAAAGCAAATTTTTCGGTAGCAGTTGATGCGGTTAACTCTAGCGGAGGAATTGTTATTCCTATGTTATTGGAAGCACTAGGCGTAAAAACCATACATAAAATTCATTGTGAACCTACCGGTCATTTTGCTCATAACCCTGAGCCTTTACCCGAACATTTAAGAGATTTATCAGAAGCTGTAATTAAAACAAAATCTGATTTAGGTATTAGTGTAGATCCGGATGTGGATCGTTTAGCTTTGGTATGCGAAGATGGCGAAATGTTTGGAGAGGAATACACATTAGTAGCGGTTGCCGATGCTGTTTTACAACATCATAAAGGTGGAAACACTGTTTCTAATTTATCGTCTACTCGTGCTTTACGTGATGTGACTGAAAAAATGGGAGGCACCTACTCTGCTTCGGCAGTTGGCGAAGTAAACGTTGTAAATATGATGAAATCAACCAACGCTATTATTGGTGGCGAAGGAAATGGTGGTGTGATTTTACCGGAAATTCATTATGGCAGAGATGCTTTAGTGGGCGTAGCTATCTTTTTAACTCATTTGGCAAAATATGGAAAAACAACATCCATGCTACGTAAGTCTTTTCCTAATTACTACATCTCAAAAAACAAAATTGAATTAACTCCCGAAATTGATGTTGATAAAGTTTTAGTAAGCGTAAAAGAAAAATATGCCAAACAACCTGTAAATACAGTAGATGGCGTTAAAATTGAATTTGATAAAGAATGGGTGCATTTACGTAAATCGAACACCGAACCTATTATTAGAATCTATAGCGAAAGCGAAAGCGTGAGTACCGCTGATGCTTTAGCAAAAAAAATTATTGAAGATATTAAGGAGATAATTAAGAACTAGTTATAAGATATGAATGATGAGTTATAAGTTGTTAGCTTGTCACCCTGAGCGGAGTCGAAGGGAACTAAACATTAAGAACCTGATAATAGAAAAAATAAGAATCTACGACAAAAAAACTTTGCGACCTTTGCAGGCAAATTTTATTCAACTCATAACTCATCTCTTATAACTCATAACTACTAACATGAAAGTATATTTAGATAACGCAGCAACTACCAAATTAGATGAAAAAGTTTTAGACGCCATGTTACCATACATGCGCGAAGAATATGGAAACCCATCTTCTATTCATGCCTTTGGTCGTAAAACACGTTCTGCTATTGAAGTGGCCCGTAAAACCGTTTCTAAATTACTCAATGTAGCGCCTGCCGAAATATTTTTTACGTCTGGTGGTACAGAAGCCGATAATATGGCTATCAACCAAAGTATTCATACTTTAGGAATTAAGCACGCTATCACCAGCAAAATAGAACACCACGCTGTTGAAACGACTTTACAGATTTTAGAAAAAGAAGGGAAAATAAAATTAAGCTGGGTAAATGTAGATGCCAAAGGGAATGTTGATTTAAACCACTTAGAAGAATTATTAAAAACCAATGAGCGTTCATTTGTATCGTTAATGCATGCAAATAACGAAATTGGAACCTTATTGCCTTTAGAAAAAGTAGGAGAAATTTGCGCAAAGTACGATGCTATTTTTCATAGCGACACCGTGCAAACCATGGGACATTACCCAATGGATTTACAAAAAATTAAAGTGCATTTTATTACTTGCGCTGCTCATAAATTCCACGGACCAAAAGGTGTTGGCTTTTTATATGTAAATCATACCATTAAAATTCAACCGATGATACATGGTGGCGCCCAAGAACGTAACATGCGTGGCGGTACCGAAAATACGCAAGGCATTATTGGTTTAGCAAAAGCATTAGAAATTTGTTATACCGAAATGGATGAACATATTGCTCATATACAAGGTTTAAAAAACTACATGAAGGAGCAATTAGAAAAGGAAATTCCAGGTATTGAATTTAATGGCGAAACATCAAACGAAAAAAGTTTGTACACCGTTTTAAATTGTCGTTTTCCTGCACACCCAGATGCCGAAATGTTATTATTTAATTTAGATATTGCCGGTATTGCCGCTAGTGGCGGAAGTGCCTGTAGCAGTGGCAGTAACCAAGGCTCACATGTATTAAGAGGCATTGGTGCCGATGTATCTCGCGCATCGGTGCGTTTTTCGTTTTGTAAATACACCACCAAAGAAGAAATTGATTACACCATTGAGAAATTAAAAGGCATGTTGAAGTAGAATTACCGTAAAATTTAAAAATTATGAATGATAATTCTCAACAATTAGCTCCTTTTTCGGCAAGGTTTACTCCTCAGATTCCCGAACTACTTAGTAAACTAAACTGTTCCATTGCATTGTCAACCTATCAAGCAGGCAAGATTGTTTTTATCAGTCCCAATCCTGACCAAGAAAGATTAACCACATTACCCAGATCGTTTCGTAAACCCATGGGAATGGCGGTTAAAGGTAACAGTATGGTTATTAGTACAAAAGATGAGGTTATCGTATTTCAAAATTCAAAGGAATTAGCAGAACATTATCCTAATAAACAAAATACTTACGATAGTTTATGGTTACCTCGAATAACCTATTATACGGGCTTGGTTGATATGCACGATATTGATTTTGGAGATGATGGCATTTATGCAGTTAACACCTCTTTTTCATGTATTTGTAAGCTAGATGGTAATTTCAATTTTACACCTGTTTGGAAACCGTTTTTTATCAAAGAAATAGGTCCCGGAGATTTTTGCCACTTAAACGGCATGGTCATTTTAAATGGTAAACCTAAATATGTTACTGCCTTAGGTTCTACAAATAAACCAAAAGCCTGGAAAGATAATATTGTAAACGGTGGTGTTTTAATGGATGTTGAAAAAAACGAAATTATATTAAATCATCTTTCCATGCCGCATTCACCAAAAATGTATAATAATGAATTACATCTGTTAATGTCGGCAAGTGGCGAATTTATTAAAGTTGACCTCGAAACTAAATCGTATAAAACATTAAAAAAGTTTGATGGATTTTGTAGAGGATTGTCTTTTCATGGAGACTTTGCATTTATTGGATTTTCTAAATTAAGAAAAAACTCAAGCACCTTTGCTAAATTGTCATTCTCGGATAAAGCAAATTTTTCGGGAATAAAAATCATTCACATGCCAACCAATGCAGAAGTTGGAGAAATTATTTACGAAACAAGTGTGGATGAAATTTATGAAGTGCTTGTCTTAGAAAATATGATTCGCCCAAATATACTTAACACAAAAGATGAAATTCATAAACTGTCATTAGCAACACCTTCAACTACCTATTGGGGTAGTAGATCCGAAGATGTTAAATAAGAGTCAATTTATTGCTTAAGGTACTGTATCATAATAAAATTAGATTGTCTTTTAGGAAATTGTATGAGCAATTTGCAATTAATAAAATATTAATATTCACTTTATATTTTTTTTGCATTCGTAGTATATTTTATTACATTTATTGAAGAAAAAACACTCAATCAATAAATAAATATCTATGAAAAAAAACATTTACTATTTTAATAGTTTACTGCGGATTTATAATAAATGCCGCAGAAAACTAGACAATCTGCGTAAGGCAAATAGAAATGAAAGACGCCAAAACATCTTACAAAAACATGTTGAACGTCTTTATGAAAAATTAAGCTTACTAAATGCTAGCATCAAACAAAAAACAATTGCAGCAACTTTTGCGCTAAGTGCTTTAGCCTTTGTTCCGCAAACTGCAGAAGCCCAAGTCAGTTTTTCACCTAAGCAAATTAATCCCTTTAACTTAGCATCTCTAGACTATAATTCTACTCCAACCTTTGCAGACATTGATGGAGATGGTGATTTGGATATGTTAAGTGGTGATTTTCTTTACGATTATTTTTACAATGATCCTTATGACTATGGATATACTACGGAAAATCGCTTCATGTATTATCAAAACATTGGTACAACAACTAACCCTGATTTTGCGGCACCAGTAGTTAATCCATTTGGACTAACAGGAAATACCAATAATAATGACTATTTCACTCCCGTATTTGTAGATTTAGATAATGATGGAGATAAGGATTTGATTTATGGTGATGAAAGTGGTAATTTTTATTATCGACAAAATATAGGAACATCAACATCGCCTTCATTTGATGTAGCAGTAACTGATCCTTTTGGATTAGTTGATATTGGGAATTATTCAGCTCCAACATTTTTAGATATGGACGGTGATGGCGACTTAGATATGTTATCGGGAGAGTATGACGGTGATTTTTTCTACTTTGAAAATACAGGAACAGTATCAGCTCCGGCATTTGCAGCTCCAGTAACTAACTCTTTTGGGCTAGCTAGTATTGGAGATAATTATTCTGCTCCTGCATTTGTTGATATGGACGGCGATGGCGACTTGGATTTATTATCCGGAGGAGATAATGGAGATTTTTATTATTTCCAAAATACCGGAACTGCTTCACTACCGGCTTTTGATGCGCCTCAGTTTAATCCATTTAATTTAACTCAAGTTGGTAGTTATTCTTATACTAATCGCTCAACACCAACGTTTGTGGATATTGATAATGATGGTGATAAGGATTTAATGGCTGGAGATGAGTATGGTGATTTTAATTTATACAAACGATGTGCAGTTACCACTTCAACAATCTCACCGGTTTCTGTTTGTAGCTATGTTTCCCCAAGTGGCTTAATTAAAACAACAGGTGGTACCTTTACGGATATTATTCCAAATGCAATCGGTTGTGATAGCATCATTACCATTAATCTAACCATTAATCCGGTATTTGATCAAACTGTAACTGCAGCAAATTCTTTAATTTGTGGTGGCAGTGGTCAAACAAATATTTTATTAAGTTCTTCTCAAAATGGTGTAAATTACTTTTTGAGAAATAATAGCAATAATGCTGTTGTTTCAGGTCCTGTTGCAGGTAATGGATCGCCTCTTTCGTTAAGCACTGGTACTATTACAAATACAACAACTTATAATGTGTTTGCAGAGAAGCTAACGAATAGTCAAGGTTTAGCATTTGATAACACTGATGATTTTGTTGATGCCGGTTCAGGTATTAATCTTTCTAATAGTTCATTCTCAATTGAGTTTTGGGCTAAAAAGAAATCACTAAATTCTGGTAATGATGATCATATTATTGGTTTAAGTGATAACACATCAACTAATAATGCACTTCATGTTGGGTTTAGAAGTGGTAATCAATTTACTTTTGCCTTTTTTGGAAATGATTTAGATGTAAATTCATCATTTACTGACTTGAATTGGCATCATTGGGCAGTAACCTTTGATGCTACTACAAAGGCTCGTATTGTTTATCGCGATGGAGTACAAGTAGCGGCTGATGTTTCTAGTAGCAATTTTCTAGGTACAGGTAATTTACGTATCGGAAGAGCCTATTTATCTGATAATAATTACTTTAATGGCAACCTTGATGAAGTAAGAATATGGAATACTGTAAGAACATCAGGCGAAATAAGTTCAAATCAAAATACTTGTTTATCAGGTTCAGAATCGGGGTTGTTAGCATATTATAAATTTGAAGATGCTATAGGTAGCGCTACATTATCTAGTGCAACTGGCAATCATAATGGAACATTACAAAACATGGACGTAAATACTGCATGGAATTCAGGTGCAATTGTATGTTCAACATGTGATCTTCAAATGTCTCAAATTACAACGGTTACTGTTACTGCTACTCCTGCTCCAACTATCTCTGTTAACTCTGGTGCAATTTGTTCTGGCCAATCATTTACTTTATCTCCTAGTGGTGCTGATACTTATACTATTTCTGGTGGAAACAGTATCGTGTCTCCTACCGCTGATGCGACTTATAGTGTAACTGGTACAGATGTTAACGGTTGTGTTTCTACTTCAGCGGCAATAGCTAGTGTTACTGTTAATGCATTACCATCAATCTCTGTTAACTCTGGTGCAATTTGCTCTGGACAATCGTTTACTTTATCTCCTAGTGGTGCTGATACTTATACTATTTCCGGTGGAAACAGTATCGTGTCTCCTACCGCTGATGCGACTTATAGTGTAACT
>JAEUTR010000604.1 GCA_016787365.1 Bacteroidia bacterium | reverse complement strand
TTTCCATCCCATCGGAACAGTCCTGCTCCATTATTGCCGAACCATAGGTTGCCTTTACTGTCTTCAAACAAGCCAAGCACTGCCGAACCACTTAAGCCCTTTTCTGTAAACCAAGTAAACGTTTTTCCATCATAGCGGCATACACCTTGTGCTTGTGTGCCGAACCAAACATTTCCTTTTTTGTCTTTTAAAATACTATAAACAGCATACCGACTTAGATTAAAGGGTGAGTTTTGCGACTGCTTAGAGTTGATATTGGGCTTACTTAATGGTAAATAGACAAGCGAATTACCATTGTAACGATAAACTCCGCCACCTGCATAAAACCACAAGTCATTCTGCTCTGTTTTCCATTTGTTGTCGGCACCATTACTTAATTGCAAATTTTCTTTATTTGTAAACGTAGTGAATGTTTTTCCATCAAATTTACTGACACCAAATACACCGGTTCCGAACCAAATATTGCCAAACGTATCTTCTTGTATGCTTTGAACTTGATTGTTGGAAAGTCCTTCTTTAACTGTAAATTGAGTCAATATTTTGCCATCATAACGATATACTCCGGCTCCATTTGTGCCAAACCAATAGTTACCATTATTGTCTTGAAAAATACTACGAATGTTTCTGTCAACTTCATTTGTTGTAGTTGTACGGAACATATTAATAGTAGAATCTTCTTTTATAATGGTTGTCTTTTCCGTTACACTATTGCCGATATTTCCAGTGTTGTTTTGTTCGTTGCAGAAAGTGAATAGAACCAATAATAACGGCAAGCAATAGATTAACTTTTTCATAATTTACAATTTAGAAATTTATGGTAAAAGTAGGTTGAATTTAAAAGACATCTTGTTATTGAGTTGTTAATGATATTTGTTTGTTTCTGTTAGTTCGGTTGTTGCTTTTTCTTGATAAAGCCAAAGTAAAATGTGGTCAGAAATAATACGAAATGAATGAAACCACGAATGAATAAAAACTGATGTGTCATTGTTGTTCCTATAAAAGGAAGATCAATTTTAAGGTAGGCGAAATACCAACTAGCACCGGCTGTCACAAAAAATGCACCTGATAAAAATTTGCATATTTCTTTCCAATTAATTGTATTCATTTTTTGTTTTAATGTATTTATGTCTGTATTTAATTGATTGCTCTTTTCGGTCTTCAGTGCCTCCAATTTGTTAGGGCTTAGATAATCTTTTGAAAAAGGACTGTCTTATCTTTCAATGAAATTTTTTTTACTTCATAACCATATTCGAGCAGTTCCTTTTTATAATTCAGGAAGGAATGGTCTATTGCAATTCCTGCAATATTCTTAATTTCATCAAAAGATAATTTAAATGATTGTTCACCATTTTTCTTAATATGTTTCCACAAGGGATTATATTTACTCATGATTCAAGGGGTTGTCTTACATTGACCGCTAATGGTGCCCTGTCTAAACGTTCCGCCGTAGCGGATAACAAAGCTACATGCTTTTTAGATATTTACAAAATGAAAATATCCCGATAGCTATCGGGAGTCTTTCGCGAAGCGACTACTTTTGCAAAAGAATGCCCAAATGGGATTTAGGTTGGGTGCTGGTGTTTTATTTTTAATAACCAGGTGATTTAGCGTCTCGGTCGATAAGTATACACGCAATATGATTTCTAATTTGGTTATAGAGGTCTAAGGCATTGACATTATTTTTTGAGATGAACTCTTTGTTTTTAGAATAGATGTATATTGTTAGGTATGATTTTGTTTTTGTCTCACTATTACGAATTTTTGTCTCGTATTCTGACAATGCTTTATAGTCTATAACTGGTGCATCCGTTGTACATAATTCTTTAAAGTTTAGTTTTCTTACGTTATGATGAGTTAAGTCATAACATTTTTTCGGTTGCTTTACATTTAGGTCTATAAACATTTTGTTGTATAAGCCTTTGTCTGTATTATATATTTGAATTTTATAAAAGAAAATTGAATCACAAGTAGCGCGTCTAAACACAATATTCAAGGTGTCTTTGTTTTTATATAGGTCTTTTACACATTTTGCCTTTAGGTCTATTTCCTGAGAATATATTTTTGACGCACATGCCAAAATGAATAGAATAATTATTGTGAATTTATTTTTCATACAATTGCACCTATAGAGACCGTAAGCTAAATTCCCGTTTGTCCCGATAACTATCGAGATGAAACTATGTCTGCCGAAACGCTACTAACAAAGATAAATGTTTAATGGACTTTTGCAAAGCGAAAATTGATTAATCGTCTTACTGATTTTACAAAAACTGAAGCAGAATGCCAAAAATGAATAAAGCGAGTGTCAGCAGTCAGCAAAGGCGCAAAGAGTTTACGTTTTGTCTATATGTCCTATAAAAGTCATTATTTTTTATTTGGATCAATAAAGTCTTTTGATATAAGCCGCCAAAAAGTGTGGCATTTTAATTTCATGTATTCGCATTCATTAGTATTAGCTAACTTCTTTTGCGTCTTAAGTTTTTCGGCATTTTTGTCGGTAACAATTTTTGTTTTGTCGCCATTCCATATTACTAAGCGTTGTTGATCAATTCCTTTTTGTCCAAGTAGGTCACGCATTATTTTAAGACGTTCAGCCTTTAATTTGTTCATGTCTTTGAAGTTCACCAAAATTTCATTTCCTTCAATGGCAATTTCTATTGTCCAAGACGGGTTGTTATTTAGGATTTTCACTAAAGTGTCAACCTTGCTCATTTGAGAACACGTGTAATTAATTGTCGCTTTATATTTATTGAACACAATTCCTAAACTGTCGCTTTGTCCATAAAGAGAAATATGAAGTAGGATAGATATAATTAAAAATAATTTCGTCATTTTTATATGCAATGTCTGTCAGGTTTTGTTGTATTTAACCTTCGCGTTAAGCAACGGTTTGTCCCGATAGCTATCGGGATGAAACTGTGTTTTACCGAAACGCTCCGCCGCGGCGGATAACAAAGATAAATGTTTAATGGACTTTTGCAAAGCGAAAATATCCCGATAGTTATCGGGAGTCTTTCGCGAAGCGACCGCTTTTGCAAAAGCTTTGTTGTCTGCCAAACTGTTTGCTTAGCGTGTGTTAGTAGCTTTTACTGCCACCTAGTTACCCATTGCTTAAGTGTCTGCTGATAATTTACTATTATTTATTTCTATAGTTAATTTGTCTAGAAGTCTTTTGTACCTTATAAATGCTGTGAGCCAATTGCCAACGAATAAGGCTAGAAAGAAAAAGACGCAAACTTTTATGTCTCTAGTTTGGTATGCTACCAAAGATAAAAATATAGTAAAGAAGATATACGTTCTAATAAAGTAAAACTTGAAAGTCAATTCGTTTTTATTTAGAATAAAAACACCTTTGTCTAATTGAGAAAACGTGTCCCAACTCCAACCAAAAAAGCTTGTCTTAAATGCAACACTGTTTTCTGTTACGTTTATGTCCTCTGCTTTATTTTTGTCGACAAACGCTTTTATAAAATTTATTACACTAGATTGGTCTTGGTCTGTGATGTTTAATTTTGTCGTAAGGTTTATGTAAAAAGGAGATAGCATTTAGTTTTCTACGAAGTTTATTGTCTGTTGTATTGTCATTGCAGTAATTGCTACTAACGGTTTCAAGCTAAATTCCCGTTTTGGGTTTTGAAACTTTGTCTACCGAAATGTTAGTTTAAAGATACTATGTTACTAGGCATTTGCAAAGCAAAAATTAAAAACATTTCTACAGCATTTGCAAAAGCCTAAGCTGAATGTCCGCATTTTTTATAGGTGCGGTTAGCGGTAGTTTTATTTACGTCTATGTACATAGATATAGTCACCTTTTGGTTTGGCGCACTTTGTCACTAAATACTTGTCGTTTAAAAACAGAATATGAAATATTAAACCTTCAGGCGTTGTCTTTTTTGTACCAAGTCTTATTTCGCATTTCTCTTGAACAACATTAAAATATCCCTTGTCGCGCTGTTTTAAGGTGTCTATAGTAGACAAATACATTCCATCCGCTTTGAAAGTCCATGACCCAAGAGTTTGTTGCACAGATTCACTGGCGTGAACCAGGCTGTCAATGTTTACTGGTTGTCTTAATACGAATGAGTCAATGTAAGTCCAGTCTCCAATAATTTTGTACTTGGAACAGTTGGTTTGTCCAGCAAGACTGATTGATAAGAGAACTAAAACAATAGTCAGATTTAAGTATGTCAATCGTGTCTTCATAAAATTACTCCTAACATTTTCGCGCTAAGCAACGGTTTGATTTGAATCACGCCATTGCGTGACTGCCGAAACGCTATTAACAAAGATAAATGTTTAATGGACTTTTGCAAAGCGACCACTTTTGCAAAAGCCTAAGCCCAATGCCCAAATGGGATTTAGGTTGGGTTATAACTAGTGCT
>JAEUTR010000590.1 GCA_016787365.1 Bacteroidia bacterium | reverse complement strand
TTGAGAAATTAGGGCGGTTTTTTGATTTGTAATAAAGTTTTACCTTTACATTCTATTTAAGGTAACAAATGAGTAGTTTATCTCCACAAAAAAAGAAAATCCCATACAAAGTATCTTCAGAGTTAAATAAGTATTTGATGGAGACAGGAAGAATTCAAAAAATTCCGGTGCAATATCAAGATTTATTGAGATTTACTAACTCCATAAATTTATACGATAAGTATGGTAAGGATACACTATGGTTAACTGTAGCGTATTCTCAAAATGAGATGGAAGAATTACATAAAGAGCTAACAAATATTTATGCTACATTAAAAACAAATGGTGATGTTAAAGTAATGGAGCATCTTCATGTTGAAAGAATTGACTTTTGTACATTTGGTAATTCAAAACCATTTAGAATAAAAATTGTAAATAATTATAATGATAATTATGATTACTACTATATAAAATTAGCAGACTCATCAAGAATTTACGGATTAGAATGGGAACATATACTATCTCCTAATAGGATAAATTATTTTGTTAATGAAGAAACTCTAGTGGAAGAACATATTGTAGGAATACCTGGAGATCAATTTATAAAAAACAATTTTAATGACCCGGAATTAAATCAAATTCGTTTAGCTAAAGAGTTCGTGAAATTTAATGAAAGATGTTTTGTGAGGTTATTAGGCGATATGAGGTCCTATAATTATGTGATTGATGTAACTCCGGATTTTGAAGATACACAGTACAGAATTAGAGCTATTGACTTTGACCAACAAAGTTTTGAAGGAAGAAAATCATTATATATACCACAATATTTCAAAGAAAACTTACCATATGTTGAACTTTGTATGAAACATTTAAATACGAATACAGTTAAACAGTATCAATCTGAAGAAAGATCGCTGATAGCAAGAAGAATAAGAACATCTAAATACAGAGTAAATCAACTATTAGAGGTGATGAAAAAAGACAGTCTCTCAACTCCAGAAAAAATTAAAACACTAAAAGAAGAACTTTCAAAACACTATGAAATACAATCATTTATGGATTGTAAAAGTATGGGAGAATTAATGGAAAAAAATCTTCAGCTTCTATTGACTAATGATTGATTAAAAAATTATTTTTTTTCTAATAAACAACGTAGCGATGAAATACATAAAATCAAATGCACCATTGTTATAGTCTCCAACTAAGAAAGATCCAAAGAATAAAATAACAAATAATACTAAAGAAAGATCCAAGCCAAAATTAAATACTACCCTATCTGATTCAATCAAAAATTCTCTATTTAAAACCGAGATAACCATACTAATTGCAATTGTTAATTCTAAAAATGAAATTACAATAAATGAAATTGAAATTCCAAAAGGAATGATTGCAATAAAAGAATTTTCAAATTTATGTATGAACCATTCAGGAACAGTTAATTCAACGATTTTTTGATAAGCTGTAGTTGCAGACAGTGCAAAGTACAAACATTGTATTAAAAATAGATGATTGATTTTTAATTTCATATTAATTTCATTTTTTTGACAACATATGAAATTAAATAAAGTTTATAATATGAAGTACATATTATAATTAATCTTCTTTGATAATTTTAAAATAACTATTGTTAACACGAATAAAATATATTCCGGCCCTAAGAGATGATAAATCAATTCTATAATTATCAGGATCAATCAGTGATTCAAAAATCATTTTCCCGGTAACATCATAAACATAAACAGGATATGTTTTTTTTAATCCTACAACATTTACAAGGGATGACGTTGGATTTGGAAAAACATTTAAGCTTAGGTTACTTTCTATATTTTCAAATAGTGAAGTTGGAGTAGATAAAATAATTTTTCCAACACAAGTAGCTAGTGGAGCTAAGGATACAATACTTGAATAACTAGTATCTGTTGCAGTAACAGTATAAGAAGTTGAGTTACCAGTAGGAGTAACAGTAAAATTTGGTGCAGGGTTCCTAAAAACTCTAATGGCAAAAGGAGTGGATGTTGACTGAAATTTCAATATGTCTCCAACTGAACAATTAACATTTATAGTAGCCGTTCCAGACGATGGTAAATTAATAGTATGAGTAGTTTGACCTTTTATTGTTATAGTAATGGCGGAAAGAATAAATACAAAAAGTGTAATTTTTATTTTCATAATTTTAAAGTTTATGTGTTATTGTTTGATTAATTTATATGTTTTTGAGTTATTTATTTTTATAAAATAAATATCAGAAGCTAAATTTGAAAGGTAAATACGATTATTTTCTTTATTAACAAAGCCTGAGTTAAGTATTTGTCCTAAGACACTAGTAATTTCATAATAGACAGGTTCGTTAGAGTTAATTTTGAAATTAAGTTCGTCTGAAAATGGATTTGGAAAAAAATCAATTTGATTATATGATTCGCAATCAGTATATATAATACTAGAATATGTTTTACTTCCATTAAAATCGGTTTGTGCCAATTTAAAATATTTTAAATTAGAATATTGTGTGGGTACCTGAAAACTATAATTAATTAAGTTCAAACTATTTCCTTCGGCATCTACAATTCCAATTTCGAACCATTCATTTCCATCTGAACTTCCAAGAATTGTAAAATAATCATTATTAATTTCAGTTAGAGTTGACCAATTTAATTTGATATTATTAAAATTACATGAGTAGGTAAATTCGTTTAATTCCAATGGTAAAACAAAAGAAGTTCCTAAAACACCATTAATAAAAAAGGGAGATTCTGCTCCTCCATTACCATCTACTACTAAATAATATACTTTACCCGGAATAGCTGGGAAACAATGGTTTTGATTATTTTGTGTACCTGCTGTTGATCCATATAATGCAGGAGCAGTTCTAGGGCAAGAAGCTAATGTCCAATATTGTCCGGCACCTGCGCCAGTGCATGCATTATTATCTCCATCTGTGTTTGGATCTGTAACGACAATGGATTGTGTATTTTGATCTAACCCACTAACGTTAATACACACAGTGGTTCCTTGCGCTGTAAATTTAATCCATGTGTCATTATCATTATTCCCATTCCAAGCACATGTTGCTCCTCCTGCAAAAGTCCCAAAAGTAGCCGCCCCAGGTCCTGCCCAGCCAGGCATATTTGAACTTGGTGTTTTTGTATTTGTTGATGCACACATTGGAGAGCCATCCCAGTTAACTGCTGAAACACAATTATCTCCATTTGCGGTTTGATTAGATACTGTTGGATTTCCAAAAACTAAACTTGCACTTACCAAACAAGGTTCTGATGTTGTTGATTCTGAAAAATAAATTGACCATGTCCCATTTGGATCTTGTCCGCTAAACAATGATGTTAAATCAACCGTAGAAGTTCCGTCGTATGCAGAATATATACCGGCTGTTCCAGATACACTAGGATCCCCTGACGAATTAGCTGTAGATGGAATATTAGCACAAGAAGTTCCTGAAACAAAACTTAAAACATGCGTACCTGTTGCCGTGGTTGTTAAACCTCCATTGTAAATTTGTTGACATGTTCCGTTAGGAGACTTAATAAATATTTTCACTAAGTTAAGATTTGCGCTAGACCCTGTACATGAATTATCAAGTGAAATTACAATTTTACCTAACGCAAGAGTGGATGAAAGACTTGATGATAATCCAGTTACAACTACAGATACTCTATTAGGCGAAGCTGCGGTTGTTGCAGTGGCACACGTAGCATTTGCTCCTGTTAAATCAATAGTAGCACCTATAGTTGCTGTATATGTTTGAGCATAAATACAACTAAGTGTAAAACTATATAAAAAAGCAAATAAGTATTTCAGATTTCTCATTTAAATTATTATTGTAATAAATATCTATGCATTTTATATTATCCTATTTATTAATTTGGATTAAAATTAAGTTAAGATGCTAGGGTATAAAACACAATATTTCTAATTTTGTCCTATTAGTATTTTAAAATCACTCAATAAATATTGATGAAAATGAGATAAATTAGGTACATATTCATTCATATTTACTTTGACTTGATACCTAAATGTTTTTGTTTTAAAATATCTTAAAACATATTCATTAGCTTCTTTACCAAGTATATTATTTTCATTTACTCTTAAATATCTTACTGTAGATTCAATTAAAGAATCTAATGTGCTATCAAATGGAAGGGAAAGTTTTATTTTAA
>JAEUTR010000587.1 GCA_016787365.1 Bacteroidia bacterium | reverse complement strand
TATAAATACACACTTCAGCGAAGATTTTGTAAGTATTTTTAAAAATAAAATTAAGGAATACACGAAGCAGGGTCTGATTATTTCAAAAAAATCAACTTTTACACTATCTGAAAACGGAAAATTATTAGCCGACAAAATTACAAGTGAATTATTTATTTAACAAATAAAATTATATTAAATAACTGATTATAAGTAAATTAAATTAAAAAATACTATTATAAACAGACTTATCACTTTAAAAAACTACATATATTAACTAATATGTATCTGTAATTTAATAAATATTAAGCATAAAAAATTGCTAAAATGAATTAAACTCTATAAATTAGTGTAACTCTATTTGAGGCACTAGTTTATAATAATGAAACATATAAGAAATATTTCTATAGCAATACTGCTATTAATCTTCAATAAAATTATCGCTCAGGCTCCTGCATTTAGCAATACTCCTGCATCACCTGGAAATCAAATCATGTTTAACACATGTAAAGCTAGTACAGCCTCCCCCAGATTTGCTGTGGTGCCCGCTGCTGCTGCAAATCGAATTATGATTGAGTTAAATACTAATTCTGGATTTACAGGGACCGCATACACCCAAACATTTTCAGCAGCCTATGCCTCAGGTACAAAATATGATTTATATTGTGATTTAATTTCTTTACCTCAGGGGACTTATTTTTGTCGGGCAAGAACAAGTAATAATGCAGGAAGTACATGGACAGCATATAGTACAGCATTATGGGTATATACGTTTTCTTCTATTGCTCCGTGGGGGCACCATCATACAGCTAAAGAACAATTTGATAGTCCTAACAGTACTTTGGTAACTCCTAGTCCGTTGTACGGTAATTTTATAACTACTAACAATAATGGCACTGCCAACAATGCAACAGATGATTATTTTTTATTAAACCAAGGTAGTGTCAGTAGTTTAAGTTGTACAACAGCTGATGGAGTTAAAGAAAATGGTTCATGGTACCCATCTGTAAATTATATGACTTTAGGCTGGCAAGACGATTGTAATGGGGATGCGGCCATATACAATGGACTACCGTTTATTTTACCTATTCCAAATGCAGCAACAATTTTAACATCATCTATTTCTTTAATGGCTACAAATACTTGTTTTTGTGAAACTCAAAATTCTCAACAATATTTGAAAATTAGAGCGCATAATGTTGATAATGCTGCAAATCCAGGTGCTACTATAAACACTTTACCAAGAACAACTGCTGGCATCGATTGGGATTTTAACACAACATGGGTAGCAGGGACACGATACTCTTCTCCTGATGTTTCTTCCGTAGTTCAAGAAATTGTAAACAGAGCTGGATGGGCCGCAAGTAATCAAATAGATGTATTAATTGATTGGGATAGTGGCAGCCCTTCTGGAACAGGCAATAACAGATGCGTTAATCAAAGAGATAATGGGACTGCTACTTCTCCTCAAATAGATGCAACTTTCAATAATTTTTATAACGAATTAACCTCTCCTACCTTCAGTTTAAACTCTGTAGTTGGAGCCACAAGTTGGGATCAATGTTATTTTACAAATGATTTAACAGGCTGTGGTACATGCTCAATTACTTACTCTGTTTATACATCTGCTAATGTTTTAATTGCAAGCGGTTCATCAAGCCCTTTTAGTTTAGGTGGTAATACAGCTGCATCAGTATATGTTAAAGCAAGAATATTTAGAAGTAATACCGGAACATTTACACCAAAAGGACTAGACTTTACACTAACAACAAACTCAGCTATTTTACCGGTAGAACTTATAAATTTTGATGCCATTTGCAGTAATAATGAAGTGATGTTAAACTGGTGCACATCAAGCGAACACAGTAATTCATATTTTACAATAGAGCAATCCTCAAATGGAACTGATTTTTATACATTAGGTGCTGTTAAAGGAAGCGGAACTAGTTCAAATAAAAATTGCTATAGCTATAAAACAACCCAAATGTCAAATGAATTTAATTATTATAAATTAAATCAAACTGATATTACAAGTAAAACAAGTGTGTCCAAAGTAATTGTTGTTAAAGGTTGTGATGTTCCAAACTCAACTATTTTAGTAACAAATAGTGGAAAAAAAGAAGTGAATATTATTATGAATTCTACTTCAAACCAAACACTGAAATTAAAAATTCAAAATCTTTTAGGACAATTAGTTGATGAGAGAGAACTATTTTTAGTAGAAGGTAATAATACCATAAATATTAGTATGCCAAATTTATCAAATGGTATGTATAATGTTTTGATTGAAAAAGAAGGGCAACTTTTTACAAATAAAAAAATTATTGTTTCTGATAATTAAATTTCTTCTTGATGATTATTTAACACATCAAATACCAAATCTTTTTCATAACCTTTAGATAAAGCGTAGTTCATTAATTTGTATTGGAGTTTTATTTTATTTGGTTCTTTAATGAGTTTACGCTTACTCTCCATTATTTTTTTTAATGTTTCGATGTACTCATTTTCATCGATTTGCTGTAAAGCTTTTTTTAAGCAATAATCCCCTACCCGCTTTTGTTTTAATTCTTGTTTAATTTTAATACGACCCCATTTTTTAATGGTAAATTTTCCACGGGCAAACGAACATGCAAACCGTTCTTCGTTTAAAAAATTATCCTGAATAAGTTGTGCAATAATATTTTCAACAGCTTCTGGCCACATCCCTAATTCATATAGTTTATCGCGAGCGTCCTGCTGAGCGCGCTCTTGATAAGCACACCAACTTTGCATTTTAACTAATGCTACATGAGGATCTATTATTTTTATAGGAATTTTCTTTTCAAACACAAACAAAAATAGTGTTTTATAATTACAATTGGAACGCAGATGACACAGATAAAACAGATTATCACGGATAATTGTTTTATGTAAATAAAGCAAATAATTATTTACATTTGAGTTAAGTAAATTAAGTAGGAATACTTGTAAACTAATTTTAAGATTTTTGCAAATCTCATCTGTGTAAATCCTCTAAATCTGTTTAATCTGTGTTCCGTTATTATCAATATGTTGCAATTACCTCCTCAATTTATAAGATCCATCTCCTCCTGTCAGGGTTTTGATGAAACACCATTTATAGAAGCGCATCAAACGTTGTCGCCAACCAGTATCCGTATCAATCCGTTTAAACCAGCCGATGTAAATTTTAAATTAGATAGGCCTGTTCCTTGGAATAAGAAAGGTTTTTATTTAGAAGAGCGTCCTAATTTTACGTACGATATTTTATTTCAAGCTGGTTGTTATTATGTTCAAGAAGCGGGCTCTATGTTTGTTGAACATGCTTTAAATTCATGTGTTGATTTTAATCAAAAACTTTTAGCCTTTGATGTTTGTGCTTCTCCGGGCGGAAAAAGTACTTTACTTAACTCATTATTAAACTCTGAAAGTTCTATTATCGCTAATGAAATAGTAAAACAACGTTCGGAAATATTAGCTCAAAATTTAAGTAAATGGGGAACATGTAATGTCGTAGTTACTAATAATGATCCAAGTTCTTATTCGGACATTCATGATGTGTTTGATGTAATTTTAGTAGACGCACCTTGTAGTGGTTCAGGCCTATTCAGAAAACAACACGATGCAATAGATGAATGGAGTTTGGATAATGTAAATTTATGTGGACAACGCCAAAAACGGATTCTATCGGATATTATTGGAACCCTAAAACAAGGAGGTACTATAGTGTATTCAACCTGCTCCTACTCTCAATTAGAAAATGAAGTTATTGCAGATTGGTTAGTAAATGAATTTGGATTACTAAGTATTCAAATACCTACAGAGAAAGATTGGGGAATTGTAGAAACAACCAGCGAAAAACATCAAGCTTTTGGTTATCGTTTTTATCCTGACAAAACACAATCGGAAGGGTTCTTTTGTGCTGTGTTTAAAAAGCCGGGAGCAATTGATAGCCATCATCAGGTAAGAAAATTAAAATACGAGGCATTTTCAATTATTAAACCCAAAGAAAAAGAATTATTTACAAACTGGATTCAAAATTTAAACGAACACGTGATTACTCAATTTAAAGATGATTATTTATTGACTAATCAAACAACCTTAGATTTCATTAATAAATTTCCAAATTTATATTATAAAAAAGTGGGAACAACCATTGGTAGTTTGATAAAAAATGAAGTAATTCCTCATCATGATTTAGCTTGGAGTATTCATAAATCTGAGCATATTCAAACTATTGATTGTAGTCAAGAACAAGCCATTCAGTTTTTGAAAAAAGAACTGCAGATTATTGAAGGAAATAAAGGATGGAATTTAATGACCTTTAAAGGTTTTGGACTTGGTTGGATAAAACATTTAGGAAATCGATTAAATAATTATTTACCTAATGAGTTTAGGATTTTGAAGTAAACTATAAATCAATTAATTTTAACCACATAGAGACATAGAAAAAAAGAATAAGGCGCGGACAGAAAAACGTGTTTTTAGCACATAGGGAACTATGCTTCTATGTGGTTAAACTTTTAAAACAAATAACGATGTTTGGAAAATTAGGAGATATGATGGGGAAGCTTCAAGAGATGAAGCAAAAAGCTGATGAAATAAAATTGAAATTAGATTCAACTATTATTAACGTTGAAGGTGCAGGTGGTGACATAAAAATT
>JAEUTR010000573.1 GCA_016787365.1 Bacteroidia bacterium | reverse complement strand
AGATGCCATAGAGTTTGAGCTAAGAGCATTGCTTCCGTTTTTCCATATATTACCTTGTACACCATTTCTTTGAAATGATCCAATTGATAAATTTGACCAAGTTAATGCGGTGCTAATTCGACCACCGCCACCATTATTACCAATGTCTAAATAAGTATTATTATCGTTCCAAGGGGTATGTATATTGTAACGATTCGCACCGGGATCTCCATTTGATAATATGGTTCCGGCAACCGAATTATTACTCTGAAAAACCATGTTAGCAGTTGTAATGTTTCCTGAAGTTGTGGCTGTTACTCCTGTTAGTGTTGACGTTAAATAAATGGAAACTCCTGAAAAATAAACGGCAGGCATTCCATTTTGCCTATTAATAGTACCAGTATTAACCAACTGTGGTTGATTACCATTAGTAGTTTGCACAGCATCTCTTCCATTTCCACTTTGGTCGTACCACGTTCTGATAAACCCATTGCTCGCACCCACAAAAGTTTTTAAAGCGACTGTGTCCAAATCCCCTGCTATTGTAAATCCAATATTTTGAGTTGTATTATCACTGCTTCGTCTTACTTCAATAGCATTGCCCGCATAAGCACATCTTAATTTTCTTAAACTAAAAGCTCCAGAGGCACTTGCACTGATGGCGCTTAACGGATTGGCAGATAATACAAATGCTTTTAAAGTAGTTGTGTCTAAATCTCCATCGGTAGTAAACCCTATATCTTTTGTTACATTATCGCAAGAACGGCGAATGGTAATGGCATTTCCCGAATAAGTACAACGTAATTTTCTTAAGCTATATGCTGTTGCGGCTCCAGATGTTATTGAGCTGAGGGGATTTGAGGCCACAACAAATTTTTTTAATTCACTAGTATCTATATCTCCACAAGATGTGAATCCAAAATTTTTAGTGGCGTTATCACAGGTTCTTCTCACCTGAATAGCATTACCTGAATAGCTAGGCACTAATTTTCGTAAGCCGTATAATTCATCTGAGTTATAGCTTACTTGTGAAAACAACGAATTGCTTATTAACAAAATAATTGCAAAGAGAGAAAGTTTATTCAGAGTTGAAGAAAATACAACCTTTGAAATCATAATCATATGGTTTTTAAGCATTTATCCAAAAATACAAAAAAATTCGTTATTTACTAAAAAATCTTACCCGAGAAGGAATTTTATAAAAATTACGGGTTCTAATATTAAAAATCACTTTATAAATAGAATTGATTTACAAAATAGAACTATTATTACACCCATTTTGTATTTAAATAAAAAAACTTCAAAGAGCTTAATCTTATTAAGGTTTTTATGAAAAGGGAATGTTTTAATCTGATTTGCTTAAGTTTCAAATGAATTCAAACTATTGAAAAATCATTTACCTTGGATACTCAATTCGTATATGGTAAATATTCATTAATCGTTTTTTAAAAATCTTTTTTATCTGATTAATGTCTCTGAATGTAATGTCGGCATTCATAAATTGATTTTCATTTATTTGATGGTTGATAATTTTATCAACCAACTCATCAATAGCAATTGCATCATATTTTTTTAAGCTTCGGGAAGATGCTTCAACGCCGTCTGCCATCATTAATATGGCAGTTTCTTTACTAAATGGTATAGGTCCCGGATAACGGAACAACTCTTCGTTAATAATTTCCCCCTCATGTTCTTTTTTATAATTATGTAAAAAAAAGCGAGTGGTAGTGGTTCCGTGATGAGTACGAATGAAATCAATTACTGCTTCGGGCAACTTATTTTCTTTTGCAATTTCAACCCCTTTAATTACATGATCAATAATAATTTGAGCACTTTCTTCAGAAGATAAATCTTCATGCGGGCTTACTTCACCTACCTGATTTTCTGTAAAAAAACGTGGGTTATTCATTTTTCCAATATCGTGATACATGGCTCCGGTTCTTACTAAAAGAGGATTTCCTCCAATTTTATAACAAGCTTCTTCCGCTAAATTTGCTACTTGTAATGAGTGCTGAAACGTACCTGGAATTTTTTGAGATAATTGCCTTAACAAAGGCGAATTTAAATCACATAATTCAAGGAGCGTAAAATCAGAAATAAATCCAAAAAGTTTTTCAAAAATATAAATCAGTGGAAACGAAAATAAAACACAGACACTACTAATTAAAAAAGGAATATAGTTATCAATAGTAGATATTGCTTGAGCTGTATTATTAATTAAATGATAGGCAATAAAAGACAATACATAAAATACAAAAGTGAGCAGTGCAGATAAAAATAATTTAGAGCGTTTGCCCATGTCGGCCACACTAAAAATTGTACCTATACCTGCAATAAGCTGAATAAACACAAATTCAAACTTATCCTGTGTAAAAAATGCACACAGTAGAATAATATTTAAAAAATTGAACAAAGAAGTTCTGCTGTCAAAAAAAACACGAATCAATATTGGCACTAAACAAAATGGAACGGCATAAATATACTTGGTATTATATTTAGCCACAGTGCTGGTTGTTAAAATTATAAGTAAAATTATCAGAAATATAAATGTAACCTGTGTATTTTGGCTAAAAATAGTTTTTCGAAAAAAGGCCAAAAACAACATCATTATCCCCAGAATTAAACTACAGGCCATCAGTTGCCCGATAATTAATGAGAATATAGAAATTTGTTTTTCCTGTTCAATAAGTTCAATATTATAGCTATCCAGAATATTACTTTGTTCTTGTGTTACGACATCATTTTTGCGTATGATAGGCTCGCCTTTTTCGATTTTAGATTTGTAAATATTGGTTGATTCAGGTTGTTCTTTAAATAATTCATTGGATAATTGCTCATCAAATATGATGTTTGGTTTTAGCTTAGATAAAATATATTTAGCAGTTTGTGGCGATTTAATACGGGATTGTAAAAACTGCTTTGCATTATTAATACTAAATAAATTTTGTTTTTTTATGAGGGACACTTCATTATTATCTACTAGATAGATGACAGAATCCTGATAAGTTAGTTGAGGAGTAGAGGTATAAACTCCAACTTTGTATATGCTGTCAATATATATTTTTATGTTATTGGCTTCTTCAGTTTCTAATAGTTTTAAATCAGTAAATTGTTTATCAAACTGAAAATGAATTTTTTTAAAATAAGGGATTTGATTTTTCGATTCTTTTTTTTCCAGAGCAAGTTCGGTGTATGTTTTTTTTACTAAAAAATCAAAAGAAGAAATGATATCGTCATTCAGCCATACATCTCCCGGTTTAATATGTGTTAATTGAACAGACTGATGTTTTGGCAATAAAAACACACAAAAAAGAATTGAGAATAAAAACACAATGCCTTTATACCAAAGCGCATGTTTATCTCTTATTTTAGTAAATAGATTATTCACATAACAAAAGAAACTAAATAATACGGATAATTTTTAAAAAGCAAAATTGATTATGAACAGGTCTGTTTTAATTTTCTAAGAAAAATTATCTTACCAACGTAACATGTCCCACACGTGATTCGTATTGTTGCGACACGATATTTTTAAATTCGCATTTCCAAATATAAACGTCATCGGTGCAGAGTTGATTTTTATAGGTGCCATTCCATCCTGCTTCCGGATCGTTTGTTGTATATATTAATTGCCCCCATCTATTAAAAATCAAAAATGTGTAATCTTCTACGCCTATTACAATTGGCTTAAACACATCATTTAAATCATCCTTATTCCTCGGTGTAAATGCATTAGGTATCCAAAATCTGAATTCAGGTAAAATTTTTATTAATAAACTGGTTGTATGAGAACAGGCATATATATTTGTTACCGTTTGTGTTACTGTATAATCACCATAGTTTCCGTAAGTATGCGTAGGATTAACTTCATCTGAGCTTGTACCATCACCAAAATTATAATACCAATTAATATTATTAGCCGGATTAGATGTGTCATAAAAGAAAATATCAGGATCAAAAATAGTTGTTACGATTGGATTAGCAGTAAAACTATTAGCAGGAGACGGATTTACAGTAATACTTGAAACAGAAATAATATCAGTAGTATCTATACAAAAATTAGTTGATGATATAGTAAGAGTATAATTATAAATTCCTGCAGGACTAAACACATGCGTAGGGGTTGCTTCGGTAGAAGATGTGCCATCGCTAAAATTCCATAAATAACTCATATTAGACAAAGTTGTACTTGTACTTACAAATGTTATTTCTAATGGGTCGCAGCCTAATAATATAATAGGGTTAACTGTCGTTATTGGATTTTCATACAGTTCAATGATTTTCGTTACAGTATCAGAGCAGTTATTTTCAGTAGCAATCAACATAGTTGTATACGTTCCAATAGTGTTATATGTTATATTAGAAACAATTGTATTGGTTGATGTTGAAATACTTGCATTAGGACCAAAATCCCATGAAATACTTCCAGATCCACTAAATACACTGGCATCAGTATAGTTAAAATTATTTGAATTAAAACACTGTCCTGTGGCGGAAACGTATGTGAAATCAGCAACAGGTGTTGGCGTAACAGTAATTGTATTTACAGAAGTTACCAGACTAGTATCTATGCAATTTTGATTGGTAATAACCGAAAGCGAAAAACTATAAATGCCTGCGGGAGAAAATACATGCGTTGGATTTTGAAGTGTTGAGGTTGTTCCATCGCTAAAACTCCATAGATAATCCATTGGAGTACCCGCCGTACTGGTATTTGTAAATGTAACCACTAAAGGATCACAGCCCAAAGAAGTATAAGAACCGATGGAGGCGTTCGGGCTTTGCCAGACTTCAATTGTTTTAGTAACGGAAGCACTACAACCATTTTCATTAACAGTAAGTGTTACAGGAAATAAACCAAATGTATTAAAGGAAACATTAGTAACAGATAGAGTGTTGGCAGATTGAGGGGCCGCATTAGGACCAAAATTCCAGTTGAACGTTCCGTTACCTTGAAATTGACCACTACCTACAAAATTAAAATAATTACCGTTTAAACATTGAGCGTTTGGAGTAATATAATCAGGCAACAATAATGGATAAACCTGAAAAACTTCAGTAGCAGTATCTGCACATGGATTTCCCGGATTGGTAATTAAGGTAACTGTATACACTCCTATTGCAGTAAATGTGTAATTTGGGTTTTGTAATCTGGAAGTATCCGCTGTTGTTAAAGTGTCTCCAAAATCCCAATAATAACTTGTATTGTTTCCTTGACTTGTATTTTGATATGAAATAGTAAAACCATTACAAAATCCGGTTCCCGCACCATTATTTGTGGTCGTTTGGCCTTGAATACCTGCAATGCCAAGTAAAGGACACGGAATAACATTAAACTGAAAATCGCGGTGATGTGTGGCAATCAAAAGTCCATTTCTGTATTCTTCCACACACACACCAACTACCCATTGTCCCTGAATGGATGGATTACCATTTAAAAAACCGGTTACAGGATTAATGTTTATGGCAGGATTTGAAGCCATTGGATAAGAACTGTTATAAGGCGCTATAAAAGGTACAGAAATGTATGGGGGAGGAGTGTTTACAGTTGGACAAGTAGTAGGAGGATTTGGACACTGAGTACTGCCGGATTGAGGAACAATATTTAAAAAAGGGCAACAGGCATCTAACCCATTAAATGGAGGGCAAAGTGTATAAACCAAAGAATCTCCATCCGGATCGGTTGCAGAATGGTCAAATGCTATGGGTAGATTTTGGCAAATATAGATAGGAGGTCGTAAAGTAAATCTTGGGCTGCTGTTAATAAGGGCTGAATTTGTTCCCGGAATAAATTCCCAATAGGTTGCCCCAACATCTCCGGGATTAATTAAGTTTAAAATAGTATTATTTCTGCAACATCTTTGATATGCAATATAATAACCATCCGCATTTGGAGGCAAATTAATGTCAGCTTCATACAAGCCTTCCTGTACGCAGGCATTTCCGTTTGTTGCCGGGGCACAAGGGCTATTATTTGTAGCAGGAACTGTACTTATGGATATGGGAATAAAAACACCAAATAAAATAACATTTCCCTGGGTATCGTAAACTGTAAAATTTGCATTAGATTGTACGGCACCATTTGCATCAGGAAATCCATCCAATGGAGGAACCCCATTTATGCAATCTCTATAAACTTTCATGTGCAATTTATAGTCGCCATTGCCTAAATAATCGTAATAGATTTCCCCCCCAACAATATGAGTAGCTTCTGCTAATTTAAATGATAGCAAAAACACAAACAATAAGTATGTTTTTATGAGCTTGATATATTATCTTTAATCTACCAAAAATACCTATTAATCAACTAATTATCAATTTTTTCAATCATCCAAAACCACCTTTTAAATAAAAAAAGTACATTAGTACCAAAAATCTACAATAATGGAACAAAATCAAATTCAAACCTATCTAAATTCAAATAAAGAAAGATTTTTAAATGAGTTATTGGATTTATTAAAAATCCCTTCAATTAGTGCTAAACCTGAACATAAATCAGATATGAATAAAACGGCCGAAGCAATTAAACAACGTTTAATTGAAGCAGGAGCTGATAAAGTAGAAATTTGTCCAACAAAAGGTTACCCGGTTGTTTATGGCGAAAAAATAATTGACCCCTCAAAACCAACAGTGGTGGTTTACGGACATTATGATGTGCAACCCGCCGACCCACTTGATTTATGGGATTCGCCTCCATTTGAACCTGTGATTAAAAAAACAGAGGTTCATCCTGAAGGAGCTATTTTTGCCCGTGGAGCATGTGATGATAAAGGCCAAATGTATATGCACGTCAAGGCTTTTGAAACCATGATGAAAACAAACACATTACCTTGTAATGTGAAATTTATGATTGAGGGGGAAGAAGAAGTGGGTTCGCCAAGTTTAGGCCCATGGATTATTGAAAATAAAGAAAAATTAAAAGGAGATATTATTTTAATTTCGGACACCTCTATTATTGCTAACGATATTCCTAGTATTGATAGTGGTTTAAGAGGCTTAGCGTATATGGAGGTTGAAGTTACCGGACCAAACAGAGATTTACACAGTGGTGTTTATGGCGGAGCGGTAGCAAATCCAATCAATATTTTATGCAAAATGATTGCTTCTTGCCATGATGAAAATAATCACATTACGGTTCCAGGTTTTTATGACAAAGTACAAGAATTAAGTGCTGAAGAAAGAGCAGAAATGGCAAAAGCACCTTTTAATTTAGAGGAGTATAAAAAAGATTTAGACATTAATGAAGAGCGAGGTGAAAAAGGCTATTCAACAAATGAACGTACTGGAATTCGCCCAACTTTAGATGTGAATGGTATTTGGGGAGGTTATACTGGCGAAGGAGCAAAAACAGTATTACCTTCAAAAGCTTTTGCGAAAATTTCGATGCGTTTAGTCCCTAATCAATCATCTAAAGAGATAAGTGACTTATTTGCTAAACATTTTGAAAGTATTGCCCCAAAATCAGTGAAAGTAAAAGTAACGGCACATCATGGTGGAGAACCTGTAGTTGTTCCAATTACCTCAAAAGGGTTTCAGGCCGCAAGTAAAGCCATGGAAGAAACTTATGGAAAAAAACCAGTACCAACACGCAGTGGTGGAAGTATTCCTATTGTTGCTTTATTTAAAAAAGAGTTAGGAATGGATAGTATTTTATTTGGGTTTGGATTAGATAGTGATGCTTTACATTCACCAAACGAACATTATGGAATATTTAATTACTACAAAGGCATTGAAACGATTCCTTTGTTTTATAAATATTTTACAGCTTAGTATCAAAAACCTATCAGGCTTTAAAAACCCGATAGGTTTAAATCCATGAATAAAAAAAACATAGCAATCATTGGAGGAGGTGCATCAGCCTTAATGCTGGCTTGCTCTTTAGATGCTAGTAAATATACTGTTTCTATCTATGAAAAAAATGCTGCTTTAGGACGTAAATTTCTAGTGGCAGGAAAAGGAGGCTTTAATTTAACGCATTCTGAAAATATAGAGCAGTTTACGGAACGTTACCATCCAAAACAATTTATCAAGCCATTTTTAAAACATTTTTCAAATGCTGATTTTAGAGATTGGTTAAAATCAATTGGCATCGAAACTTATGTAGGAACGAGTAAGCGAGTGTTCCCAGTAAAAGGCATAAAACCTATTGAAGTGTTAAATGCTATTGAGTCCGTCCTAAAAAAAAATAATGTTTCGATTCATTATAATCATGAATGGAAAGGTTGGAAAAACAATGATTTAATATTTTCGCACGACAACGATACTAAAATTATAAAGCCTGATTATGTAATTTTTGCTTTAGGTGGTGCTAGCTGGAAAGTAACAGGTAGTGCAGGAAATTGGACATCTTACTTTGAAGAAAAGGGAATTGAAATTAATTCATTTTATCCATCTAATTGTGCCTACAAAATCAATTGGAATCAGGAATTATTAAAACAGATTTCGGGACAAGCCTTAAAAAATTGCGAATTTTATTATGGTAATATGCATAAAAAAGGAGAAGCTGTTTTAACCGATTTTGGAATTGAAGGCAGTGGAATTTATGGTTTAAGTAAGGAAATAAGAGAGCAGCTTATTAACTATAACCAACGTCACCCTGAACTTAATTCAGGGTCTAATGAGATGTTGAATCAAGTTCAGGATGACCAAACAAAAAGTGTTGCTGAACTATTCATTGATTTTAAACCTGAGTTAAGCATACAAGAAATTCAAAGTAGATTTGAGCATAGAGGTAAATTATCTGTTAAAGATGTTTTAGAAAAAAAACTAAATCTATCTATAACTCAAATCCAATTATTAAAGCATAAAACAACAAAAGAAGAATACAATCAACCTGAAATTATTAGTCAATTGATTAAGAAATTTCCACTTATTTTAACTGATTTTGCGCCTATAGATGATGCTATTTCAACTGTTGGAGGGATTGGTTTAGAAGAAGTGAATGATACATTGGAATTAAAAAAATTACCAAATCATTATTGTATGGGCGAAATGCTTGATTGGGATGCTCCAACAGGTGGTTATTTGCTCCAAGCCTGTTTTAGCATGGGCAAATTTGTAGCAGATAAGTTAAATGTAAAATCATAATAACTATAAGCTATAATAGAATTTATAATCTGTGAAAATCTGCTAAATCAGTGTCATTTATGTTCCATTTTTTACTGCCAAATTAAACTTGTAAATTAGCTTTCTTAAAAAATTACATTTTGCAAAACATAAAAGAATATTTTAACACTATTGCTTCTAAAAGAAAAGGACGAGGCTTAACCAATTACTATTGGAAAGAAATTACGAATTATTGTAATTATTTTTCTCATGAAGACAGTTCTGTTTTAGAAGTGGGATGCGGTAGCGGAGATTTATTAGCAGGAATTGCCGGAAGTAAAAAAACCGGAATTGATTTTAGCGAGGGGCAAATTGCGTGGGCTAAGGAAAAGCATGCCGGAAAAAATATTGAATTTATTTTGATGGATGCAAATAACATTACTTTAACCGGAACTTATGACTTCATTGTTATTAGTAACCTAATTGGTTTTGTAGATGATATACAGGTAGTATTTGAGCAGGTAAAAAAAGTATGTCATCCAAACACGAAAATTATTGTTCAATATTATAATTCGCTTTGGGAACCGGTTTTAAAGTTTGCAGAATTAATTGGATTAAAAACAAAAACCCCTACACAAAACTGGTTGAATACAAAAGACGTTAATAATTTGTTATTTGTTTCGGGCTTTGATGTATATAGAAATAGCAAACGTTTTATTTTTCCGTTTTATATTCCGTTAATTGCTGAGTTGCATAATTTGTTTTTAGCTAAATTTCCGTTTTTCAGATTTTTCAGTTTAAATACCTATTCATTTGCTAAACCATTGCCTTTAAGCAATCCGGAAGACTATAAAACAAAATATTCTACAACGGTTGTTATACCTGCCCGTAACGAAAGCGGTAATATTGAAAATGCCATTACACGTTTACCCAAATTTGGAAAACACGTAGAGATTATTTTTATTGAAGGAAATAGTACAGATGATACTTGGCAAAAAATACAGGAAATTCAACAAAAGTATGCTGCTACGCATGATATTAAAATAGGTCAGCAAAAAGGGAAAGGAAAAGCAGATGCTGTGCGCGAAGGGTATAAAATTGCCACTGGAGATATTTTAATGATTTTGGATGCAGATTTAACAGTGCCACCAGAAGATATCCCTAAGTTTTATGATGCAATAGCAGGAAGCAAAGGCGATTTTATTAATGGTACCCGTTTAGTGTATCCAATGGATAAAGAAGCCATGCGTTTTTTAAACTACTTGGGGAATCATTTCTTTAGTTGGGCATTTACTTGGTTATTAGATCAACGCTTTAAAGACACGCTTTGCGGAACCAAAGTGATGTTTAGAGAAGACTATATTAAGTTAACGAAGAACAGAAAATATTTTGGCGAGTTTGATCCGTTTGGTGATTTTGATTTATTATTTGGGGCACACAAATTAAATTTAAAAATTGTGGAGATTCCTATTCGTTATAGAGAACGCACTTATGGTAGCACAAATATTTCGCGCTTTAAACATGGTTTAATTTTATTGCGTATGTGTGCTTTTGCAAGTCGTAAGTGTAAATTTATTTAAGAAGTAAGATGAAACA
>JAEUTR010000526.1 GCA_016787365.1 Bacteroidia bacterium | reverse complement strand
CAGCCTAATGAAAATATTATAAACAAAAAGGTTTAAGCCGACTACGTCAGTTGTAGCTTTTTGCATTTATAGCTTCAATCTGGCAAAAAGGAGCCTCCTAAAACAGCAATCAAAAACTATAAAAATGATAATGATGATTTTATGTAAAATTCAAGAGTAAGCTCGATCTTGACAAGTAGAACAAGCCTTGCTTCAAGAAGAGATAATGGTGAAAGACCTAATAAGAAAAAACTTAAAAGTATTAAAATATCCTAGAAATACGAAAAAATGTTAGATGGAATTTATAATAATACTGTCGATACGATAGATTTTACAAACGCTTAAGTTGGTGATCAGACAATGGTCCAGATTTGTGAATTTGTAAAATTTTCTAAGGCAAGGACAATAAAATTTATTCGCAATAAATTAACAGACACTGGAATAGAAAAAATCATTCCAAGCCTTGCTAATGCTCAGATTCTTAATTTATCTCAAAACAATCTGACATAAGCTGTTATTGATATCTTCATAAAACATCGATATGGATATTTATCTGGCTTAAAAAATTTGATTTTAAGTCAGAATAAAATTATAGAAAGAAAACATAAAGCCAAAATTGATCAACTCAGAGCGATGAATATCGTCGTTTCAGTTTGATTTTTTTTTTCCAACAAATTCTGTACAAAGTGTCAAGATTCAGAAAAATGTTTTTAATGACAACTTTCTGATAATTTATGTTTGATATATGAAGTTAAACCTTAGATAAGATTTTTATAAAGAGTGAATGAAAAAGTATACAAAAAAATAATTAAATATAAATTAATCATTGTATTAATTATAGTTTTACCATAAAAATGGCTGAAGTCGTCGCTAAAGCTGAACAACCTCAACAAGTTAAGGGAAAAAAGAAAGGAGCTAAGGGATAATAAGGTGAAGAATAAGTCAAACAAGGAGTTACCTTGGGACCTCAAAACACTTCAGGTGATGTTTTCGCCATTTGCCACATCTTGGCCACATGGAACGATACTTTTATTCACGTCACTGATCTTACTGGTAGATAAACTTTAGCAAGAGTTACCGGTGGTATGAAAGTCAAATCAGACAGAGACGAATCATCACCATATGCCGCTATGATGGCTGCCGTTGATGTCGTCAACAGACTTAAACAACTCGGTATCACTGCCGTTCATATTAAATTGAGAGCCAGAGGTGGAACTGGTGATAAGGCCCCCGGACCAGGTGCCCAATCAGCCCTCAGAGCTATTGCCAGAAATGGAATCAAAATCGGAAGAATTGAAGATGTTACCCCAATCCCAACCGATACCACTAGAAGAAGATGCGGTAGAAAAGGAAGAAGACTATGATTTAAATCACTTATTCAAGCTTTATTTCTTGCGAACATTTTCTTTTAAAATTCGAATTTATAAGATTCAAAAACAACTTTCTTAAATTTTAAACAAATAAAATAAAATATGAAACAAATTGTTAAAGTCAAAGATTATTACGAATAATGATTGAAAGATTTAAATAAGGAATGTAAATCATGCTGAGACTTTAGCTTTTTCAGTGAGTCTTTCGGCGAATGATTCGACGTTGACGTGTTGAACAAGTGAGTACCATTCGTTTGATCCTTCTTCTTCAGATCTCTTTCTTGAGATTCTGACTCTGACTCTTCTTGGTAAGTTTCTGATACCTTGGTTCCAGATGAATTGATTGAGCTTGGGGTCAATTCTGACGTCTGGGGTTTTCATCATTTTGGCTACTAAGCTTCTAATTTCAGAAAGAGCTCTTGGAGCTTTCTTTTTGAATTGAGTTCTGTGAGCGAGCTTGTGAATGTTAATGGTATGATCGATAGCGCATTCAGAGAGTCCCTTTCTTTATTATTGTTTACACATTTTAACCACCAAATTATTATTATTATAAAAAAATATTAATTTTTCTTTTTTTTCATCTTTTTAGTTTTTAAAACTAATATGTATTTTCTTTTTTTCTATCTTTGAAACTTTTCTCAATTTTTCAAAT
>JAEUTR010000507.1 GCA_016787365.1 Bacteroidia bacterium | reverse complement strand
CAACTACTTTTACTTTTTTGGAAGTAATTATATGAGTGAGTTTGTACGGTAAATAGCTTGCAATTAAACCTGTAATATAAATAGGTAGGGTTATAATAATCCCTAATAATCGTAGTACAAATACCGGATAATTAATTGATTGTTGTTTGGAAGGATTAATTAGCCAATCTTTAAGATGGTGTTTTTCTAGTTCATTAAAATAGTGAACTGTTTTGTGGTGTAAGGTTTTAACGGCCTCAGGCTGTGTTTCTTCTGCTTTATTGATAACATCAACTATTTTGGTTGAAAACAAAAAATCATGTTCCAGATTATTTAAATGGTATTGATGTTGTTTATAATATTTATCTCTATATACTTCTTCGATATGCGAAATAACTTCCTCATTATGTTTATGATTAATATGAACAATCAATTCTTTCATTCGGGGAGCCAAATCTGCTAAAAATTGATTCATGGTTTTTGCAGGTGCTTCTTTATAAGCATCCATATAATCAATCATTTTAATAGGTTCGCCCACATTGCAAAAAATAGTTCCTCTGAATTGTGAAGGATCGGTATAATTAATTCCCACCGGAACTACTACCAAATTATTTAGTTGGTTTGCTTCTATAGCCCCAAATACCATACGAGGAACACCTTTTTTTAAAGGACGTAAACGTCGTTCTTGTATACATAGTCCTTCTGCAAAAATGATAATTTTCTTATTATTTTTTAAAAGAGTATTCACTCTTTCGTATGTTTCGTCATTTTTCTTTAATCCTTCTTTACCACCATCTTGTATTCTAAAAATCGGGATAATCCCCAAGCTTTCTAATAATGCAGTAACAATTCCCTTTTTAAAGGCGTCGCCTCTGGCCAAATAACGTAATCTGGGAGGATAAACAAGGGTGGTTAAGGCAATGGGATCCATAAAGGCATTTGGATGATTAACGGCTACGATTACCGGACCATTTACCTTAAGATTTTTAGCATTTTTTATAGTAGCTTTTTTAAAAAAAACAGCTATTACAAAACCCATGTAATATTTAAGAATGTGCCAAAGCATAATTTTATTAAGTAGAAGGGCAAACTTACTAAAAAGAATGCAGAAAAAAGATGGATAACCTTTGTGTTAATAGAATTTTAATATCACACATTTTAAAGATTATCTAAAAAATAAATTAAAGTTTGTAAAATTTTGAGTAATGTTGGTAAATCATAAATGAGTAATAAAAAATTAATAATTGTAATTGGTGGTGGAGCCGCCGGTTTTTTTTCGGCTATAAACGCTGCTATTAATTTTCCGGATGCAAAAATTATTATTTTGGAAAAATCGAATAAGATTCTTTCTAAAGTTAAAATCTCTGGAGGAGGACGATGCAATATTACACATCATTGTTTTGAAAATAATGAGCTGATTAAAAATTACCCTCGAGGCGAAAAAGAATTGAGGCAAGTGTTTTCTCAGTTTTCGGTGCAGGATACTATTGATTGGTTTTTAAAAAGAGGAGTGAAGCTAAAAACAGAACCTGATGGAAGGATGTTTCCGGAAAGTAATTCGAGTGAAACGGTTGTGAATTGTTTTTTATCTGAAGCTCAAAAATACCATATTGATATTAATTTGAATGAGGAAGTGTTAGAAATTTTATCAATAGCTAACAATAACACCGAACTTGATTCGGTATTATTAAAAGTAAAAACTACTAAACAAACATATATTGCTCACGCTATCATTTGTAGTATAGGCGGACATCATCAAATAAAAAATTATCAATTTTTAAAGCAATGCGGTCATACAATTGATGACTTAATTCCTAGTTTATTTACCTTGAATTTACCTCAAAGTAATATTAAAGAGTTAATGGGTTTAAGCATAAAAGCCGGAACAGTAAAAGTTAATGGAACAAAACATCAATACACCGGCCCTGTTTTAATTACACACTGGGGTTTAAGCGGACCAGCGGTTTTAAAATTATCGGCATTTGCTGCTCATGACTTTTATAAATTAAATTACGAGGCTGGAATTTCTGTAAATTGGACAGGTACTTTAAATGAAGAGCAATTAAAAGAAGAATTAAGTTTACAACTGGGTTCAAAAGCATTAATAGTAAATACACCTTTATTTGAGATACCTAAACGTTTATGGGAATATTTAATATTAAGAGCTGATATTAATGCATTAAAACCTTGGACAGAGCTAGGCAAAAAGCAATTGAATAAACTAGCTCAGGTTTTAACCAATGATGTATATGAGATGAGAGGAAAAACTACATTTAAGGAAGAGTTTGTAACGGCAGGCGGCATTAATTTAAAAGAGGTGAATTTTAAAACGATGGAAAGTAAATTGATACCTCATTTATTTTTTTGTGGGGAAGTATTAAATATTGATGGCATCACCGGTGGTTTTAATTTTCAAAATGCTTGGAGTACAGCTTGGATTGCGGCTAAAAATGTGTTATAGATTATAGATAAAACAATAAAAAACCCCGAAAGAATTTTCTTTCGGGGTTTTTTATTAAATCACTTTTTTATATTAAGCTTCAGTTGCAATTAAATTTGGATCAACCATGATACGTCCACAGTGTTCGCAAACTAGTATTTTTTTATTCATTCTGATATCTAATTGTTTTTGTGGTGGGATTTTGTTAAAACATCCACCGCAAGCGTCACGTTCAACAGGAACAACTGCTAAACCATTACGGGTGTTAGCACGAACTCTTCTATATGCATTAATTAAACGATCTTCAATTCCTTCGCAAGCTTTTTCAGAAGCTTTCATTAAATCTTTCTCGTCTTTTTCTGTTTCTGCAATGATTTCGTCTAATTCAGATTTTTTTAATTTTAAATCTTTTTTACGCTCAGAGAAATCATGTTGAGATTTTTCAACGATTTCAGATTTAGATTCGATAGCGAATTTGTATTCCTTTAAACGTTTTTCAGCTAATTGAATCTCTAAATTTTGGAACTCAATTTCTTTAGTAATAGCATCGTATTCACGGTTGTTTCTTACTTTTCCTTGTTGAGCTTCGTATTTTTTAATGTTAGCTTTAAAATCTTTAATTGCTTGAGTTTTTTCAGCAACTTGCTCTTCTAATTCTTTTAACTCTTGAGATAAGTTATTTACACGAGTTTCTAAACCGGCAACGCTATCTTCTAAATCCTGAACTTCAAGAGGTAACTCTCCACGAACCGTACGAATACGATCAATTTTAGAATCGATAATTTGTAATTCATATAAAGCACGAAGTTTTCCTTCGATAGATGCATCAATTTTTTCTTTGATTTTAGCGCACATAGTTTAAAAATAATTAACTGGGTTAGTGTTTGTTTCCGTTAAATAGCTTGCAAAAGTAGGAAATTTATTTGATATAATCTCATAAAAAATTTCGGGGGTAAATTGCTCACTTTCATAATGACCAATATCGGCTATTAAAATTTTGTTTTCTGCATCAAAAAACTCATGGTATTTAAAGTCAGAGCTTATGTAAATATCTGATTTTGAATTTATTGCATTTTTTAGTAAGAAGCTGCCACTTCCACCACAAAGCGATACTTTTTTTATGGATTTATTTAATAACGGCGTATGTTTAATAAGTTTTAACATAAAAACCGACTTTAAACGCTCCAAAAATTCAATTTCTGAGATTGGCGTATCTAATTCGCCCACCATACCTGAACCAATATTTTGGTAAAAATTTTCCAATTGGTAAATATCATAGGCAACTTCCTCATAAGGATGATTTTGGTTTAAAGTTGAAATAATTTGAGATTCATTAATGGTTTCAAAAATTACCTCCAAACGACTTTCTTTTTCTAAACTTAATTTACCTTTTTCTCCAATAAATGGGTTGGAATTTTCATTTCCTCTAAAACTCCCGGTTCCTTCTAAAATAAAACTGCAACTATCATAATTTCCAATATTGCCTGCTCCTGCATTAAACAAACTTTCTTGCACTTGGGTTAAATGGGTTGCAGGGACAAAAGTGACTAACTTTTTTAAAAGTGATTTTTTGGGAGCTAAAATTTGCGTGTTTACTAGTCCTAATTTGTTAGCTATTTTTTTATTCACGCCTAACTTTACATTATCTAAATTGGTGTGGCAAGCGTAAATAGCAATGTTATTCTGTATGGCTTTAATAACGGTTCTTTCCACATAATTATTTCCATTCAGTTTTTTTAAACCTCCAAAAATAATGGGATGATGAGCAATAATTAAATTGCATTTTTTTTGAATTGCTTCCTCTACAACAGCTTCTGTGCAATCTAAACAAAGGATAGCTCCAGTTACTTCTTGTTCTTTGTTCCCAGTTAATAAGCCACAATTATCATAAGATTCTTGATAGGCTAGGGGAGCAAATTTTTCTATTTCGGTAATAATCGTTTTTAAAATCATTTTGTAAATGTAATTTATTTCATCACTTCTTTATATCTCGAACAAGTAACTAAATGGTCGTTTACCATACCCGCAGCTTGCATATAAGCATAACAAATAGTTGAGCCCATAAATGTAAAACCTAATTTTTTTAAAGCTTTACTCATAGCATCCGATTCTGGGCTTGTAGCTCTAATTTCTGATGATTGTTTTACTTTGGTAACAATGGTTTTATAATCGGTAAACTGCCAAATATATTTGTCAAATGAGCCATATTCTTTTTGAATCTCTATAAATAATTTAGCGTTTTTTATAGTGCCATTAATTTTTAATTTATTTCGAATAATACCTGCATCTTGCATTAATTCTAGCACTTTTGTTTCATCAAATTTGGCTACTTTTTTGACGTCAAAATTGGCAAAGGCTTTTTTGAAGTGCTTACGGCGATGTAATATTGTTTTCCAACTCAATCCAGCCTGAAAAGAATCTAACACTATAAATTCAAAATGTTTTTTATCATCATGCACAGGTGTTCCCCATTCGGTGTCATGATAGTGAAGCATTTGCTCGTCGTTTGATGGCCAAGTACATTGCATAATAATTACGAATTATAAGTTAATTTTTTTAACCACATAGATTTATAGTTTTTAGACAAGTGAAAAGAGAGTGATAGAAGCTTTGCTTTAAGCATAGTATCTATGTTTAAAAACATGTTTTTCTATATAAGAACTCTATTTGTCATTTTTTTTCTATGCGTCTATGTGGTTATTTCTTTATGTCAATTTTTTTGAAATATTTTATTTAATACTTTTGAATTATAAATTATAACTTTGCTTAAAATTAAACATATTATGGGAATCGAAGAAAAAATTAATGCAGATGTAAAAGCATCGATGTTAGCAAAAGATGCAAAACGTTTAGAAGCTGTAAGAGCAATAAAATCAGTTATTTTATTATTAAAAACTTCTCCTGAAGGATTAACAGAAGAAAGTGCTTTAAAAGCGATTCAACGAGAATACAAAAAACGTAAAGAAACAGCGGAAATATATACTCAACAAAACCGTGCTGATTTAGCGGCAGATGAAATTGCACAAGCATTAGTAATGGAAGAGTATTTACCAAAACAATTATCTGAGGATGAAATTAAAGCGATTGTGAAAAATGCAATTACCGAATCCGGAGCTTCATCAGCAGCTGACATGGGTAAAGTAATGGGCGCTGCTAATAAAGTTATTGCTGGTAGAGCTGATGGTAAATTAGTTTCTCAAATTGTAAAAGAATTACTAGGATAATATTATCGATTGTTATAAAAAAAAGGCTGCTATTATTACAATAGCAGCCTTTTTTTTATAACATATTATTTAATCTTCAACTTTATACCCTTTTACACTGGCAAAAGCAACAATAGAACTTTTAATAGCTGAACCTAAATCATCTTGTTTGGTGTTTTGTTTTGATTTTTCAGCAATGTATTTCTGACGTTTCACCGCTAATTCTCCAATTTCTTTTTGAATCATTTCTCGTTCCTTGGCTTTTGCTAAAACTAGTGTTTTAATTTCTTCTTTACTTTTATTTTTATATTCTTCAGGTAAGTCTTCTGTTTTAATTTTATCCAAATTGCTTTCATTGTCTTTTACATTATCTACCAAATCCCAGGTTGAGTTTTTATACACGGCTTTACTTTTAGTTAGAACTCTTTCGGTAGCATTAGCTTGTGAAATGCTACTGGCATTGGCATCTTCTTTTACCTGACTTTGTTTTTTTGCATAACCCTGTTTGCCATAACCAATATAGGTTTTATTTAATTTGTCGTTACAAGCATTAATTTGGCTATCGTAAGGTGTTTGTACATATTCTACTTTCTTGTCTGAATCTATATTAAAGTATTTACCTTGCCCTTTTGTGGCTCCATCCTGCCAAAATAGGGATATACCTTCTTGTTTATTCCCACAAAAAATAGTGTTTATATAAATATTGTTTTTTAGGGCGCTGCTAATGGCTTCTTTATAATGTACACTTCCTTGATTAAAACCTTCGTTGCCAGCTATATAAACCAGTTTCATGGTGTTTAACCCATCGTCCCATTTTAACTCTTTTACAGAACTTTGAATAACCGCTCCACAATACTCGCTTCCTCCGTTGGTTTTTAAAGCAAATAATTTTTCTGATATTAAATCTAAATCTGTTGTTAAAGGAGTAACTTGTCTGATATAGTTTGTGGCAACCGATAATCCATCGTTTCCATATTCGTATAAAGCAATTTCAATAACAGGTGTTTTGCCCTGATATTTTAAAGTGGTTAATGTATTTACAATATCCCAAAGTCTTGATTTTGCCTGTTCAATTAAACCATCCATACTGTTGGATGTATCAAATAATAAGGCTACCTGAATTTTAGAACTTCCATCCGGAGGAAAAACAAAATGATGGATATCTGAATGTGTACTTACAGATTTTAATGTAGTTGAACAAACTACATGACTTTTTGCTACTAAGCCTGATAAAGCCATTGCTGAGAAAAAAAGAAGAGTTTTCATGATGCTTATTTTTTGAGGTTTATATTTATGATTAGGTTGTTTATAATACTATGAGAACATATGTTTATTAATTCCATAAATCAGAACAAAAAAATTATTTTATTTCAAAAACAGTTTTTACTTCGTAACGCAGTTTTATTTTTGATAAGCCTAAAATGGCATCTTCTGCTGTATTGTTTCCTGTACCGGCAACACTGCCAGAATTCATAACTGAGTTTGAATTCATATTTGAATTACTTATTGAATTACTGCTATTTCCTCCGTAATAGCCACCATAGTAAGGGTTGTACCAACCATAACCATCATAATAGCCACCATAACCATTAGGACGATTATTGTTTTTAGAATGATTATCCGTTGTGATTTCTTCTACAGAAATTACACTACCTATTTGTTCATCGATTGCTTCCAGTAAATAGGTTGCTTTTTCTTTAGCCATACGAATGGCTTCTTTTTTAACTTCTTTACGATATACAGCCATATTTTTATTAGAAGTGGAGCTTATCGAAATATTTTGAACCCAACTTTTATTCAATTCTTTTACAAACTCCATTAAATTAACGTTAGAGTTGAGTTTAATTTTATAGGTTTGAGTTTGATAACTGGCACTGCGGTAATACCACCAATAATACCAGTTATGCCAATAACTCCAGTCGTTGCTAGAACCTTTAAATGCTAATTGATCTTCTGGAATTTTATATTTTTTACATAAAGCAATAAATTCATCTTCGCGTTTTTCAAAATCGCTACGAGCAGTATATAGCACAACTGAAATTTCTACCTGGTCGGGATCAATACTCATTTCGGCACTACCGGTAACGGTAATTTGTTTTTTAGAAATTTCTTGCGCTTTAAAACAATTTGTAGTAAAAAAAAGCGATAAAATTATAATGCTTTTAGTTAATGTGGCTTTTAAATAAGGTGTTTTCATGATAAATAATTTAAGTTTAAGTCAAAATTAGAGCCTTATAGAGCATCCTAATTGCTAAATGGGTGTAATACGGTTTTGACTTGGTGAAATGGATTGTATAAGCAAATTAAATTGAGTTATTTTACTTTGTGAAAAATCCTTCAACAACATATTCATTTTTTTTGCTTTCAGGATATAAATATCTGATGGTAATAGTGTTGTTTTTATGTATGGGATTTAATGCTTTTTCTCAAACTTCCGGAAAAATTAAAAAATCGAAACTCAAGCAAAAATCAAGTTCTATTGAAAGTGGATTAAAAAATGGCGATAATGATTTAATTATTGCTTCCAAGTACGAAGATTTGGCAAAAGAATTAGTTAAAAATAATGAATTGGTAAAAGCTGA
>JAEUTR010000496.1 GCA_016787365.1 Bacteroidia bacterium | reverse complement strand
ATTGTGTGTTTAAAACCACGTAATCCTTTAAAGCCTCTACATAATAGATATCCTTTAAATTAACCTTTACAAGGCGGCTATTTGATTTTACGAATAAAATATCTTTTGCAGCTTCATCTTTATTCTCTACTAAAGAATATAAGAAGTCGCGTTCTTTTTGTACTTCAGTATCTTTTTTATGTTTGTATAAAGCCATTTCAATTGTTGAATGTAAATCAATCTCTTTGAAAGGTTTTAAAATATATCCGTAAGGTTCGGTAATTTTTGCTTTTGCTAAGGTACTTTCATCGGCATAAGCTGTTAAAAATATAACCGGAATGTTATATTCTTTTTTAATGATTTCAGCAACATCAATACCTGTCATATTACCCTTAATCATAATATCCATTAACACAATATTAGGCTCTAAATCCACAATATTTTTTATGGCATCTGCGCCATTATTACTGATGCCTAAAACATTATATCCCAGTTTTTTTAAACTGTTTTGTATGTCTTTAGCAACAATACTTTCGTCTTCTACAATGTAAACGTTAATGTTATTATTCTCCATGATTTATGTATTAAATTCTATACTAAAAGTTGTTCCGTTTTTTCTTATCAGTTTTAAAGTTCCGTTAAGCTGGTCTACCAGTGTATCTACCAGTTGTAAACCCAGCGTTTGTGTATTTTTAATATCAACTGTTTCCTGTATTCCAACTCCATTATCTCCAACATCAATACTCACTTTCTTTTTATTAACCCTCAAAGTTACAAAGATTATTCCATCTCTATTATTAGGAAATGCATATTTTAATGAATTTGATATAATTTCATTGATAATAAGTCCGCAAGGTATAGATGCATCAAGGCTTAGGAACAAATCATCCAATGTTAAAATTAATTTGATTTTTTTGGTATTTATGGAGTAAGTATGCACTAAATTTTTTGATAAAGTGGTTACATACTCCGAAAAGTTAACAGATTCGAAGTTTTTGGTCTGATAAAGGCTTTCGTGAATAAAAGCCATTGATTTGATCCGATTTTGACATTCTTTTAATAGGTTTAAAGCATATGCATCTTTTACATAAGACGATTGCAAGTTTAATATACTTGAAATTACCTGCATGTTATTTTTTACACGATGATGTACTTCTTTTAAAAGAACATCTTTTTCTTTTAAAGATTGAGTAATTTTTTCTTCGTTTTTCTTATTTTCAGTAATATCAAAGCCTATTCCGGATACTTCAACAACATTATTATTTATATCTTTTATAGGGTACAAATAATATTGCCTAAATACCTGAGAACCGTCGAGCTTAGTTCTTTCTGTAGTTAAATCAACCTGATTACCATTAAAAGCACTTTCGTATTTTTGATCCCAGAGTAGTTCAACCTCTGCTGTTCTTTTTTTATTTAAATCTCTAATTCCTTTTCCTACTTCCGGGTAAAAGCCATAAATGTCATAAATAGCCTTTGCATAATTTTGATTTAAAGAAGTTAGTTTATAGTCTCTGTTTACGGTCCACATAAGATGATCTCCGCTCTCAAAAATGGCTTTTAATTTGGCAGACTGTTCCAGTATTTTCTTTTCATTATTTATACGTTCTGTTATATCCTGTGCTATAACTGATACTTCAACCACTTCTTTATTTAAAAAAATGGGGTATAAATAAACTTCCCGGTATACTTCTTTATTATTTATTTTACTTGTATGAATAAAAACATGTGGTTTCCCTCCAAGCACTAACTTATATTTATCAATCCAAAATGATCTTTTATCTTTATTTTGAATTGTATCTAGTACTGAAATTCGCTTTCCTTCTTCTAATCTTTTTCGTGGAATATTATCTTTAACTAAGGAGAAAAAATTTTTATTGTATGATGTTAGTTCCATTTTTTTATTAACGGTCCATATTAGATGGTCACCGCTTTCAAAA
>JAEUTR010000463.1 GCA_016787365.1 Bacteroidia bacterium | reverse complement strand
TTAAAATGGATTGAGGTTGGAAAAAAACTAAAAGGTATTGCTAAAGACGTTAATGGAAATAGAATTCCAAACACCTTTATTACTTTATTGGATGAGAAAGGAAAAATAATTGATACACTTTCTACTAAAAATGATGCTGCTTATACTTTTTTGGTAGCCACTAATAAGCAATTTAAACTGATTGGAAAACAAGATGGTTATATGAATGGCGAAAGTGATGCGAATACTCTTGGTAAAGAAATCGTGGTTATTTCAGATGTTTTATTGCTTAAAAAACAAGAAGAAACAGTGGCAGAGAAAATCAAAGAAGGTGCGGATTTAGGAAAAATAATTGCATTTAAAGCTATTTATTTTGATTTGGATAAATCTACTATTCGTCCGGATGCAGAAACTGAGCTAAAAAAAATCATTAATTTAATGAATGAATATCCTAATATGGTTATTGAAGTTGGAGCCCACACAGATTGTAGAGAAACAAAAGCCTATAATCAATTGCTTTCTAACAGAAGAGCTAAGGCATCAGTAGATTACATAAAAAAAGGAATTTCTAAACCTGAACGAATTACAGGTAAAGGATATGGTAAATCCAAACTAGTAAATGCTTGTTCTTGTGATGGAGAAGTGGTTTCTTCATGTTCAGAGGATGAACACCAAAAAAACAGACGTACCGAATTTATTGTTGTAAAAAAATAAATTGCTTTACTTATCGCAAAAGCCTTCCATCATCATGATAGAAGGCTTTTTTGATTTATGAATGTGTGAATGATGTAACTTATCTTTTTTGTAGTGTAACACATTTGCTTATGAGTTTTTCACCTTTGTCATGTGGAAACTTATTCACACTTAATTTATAAATCATGACAAATTTAGACCAACTCAAAGGAAACTGGAATGAAACAAAAGGAAAACTAAAACAAAAATTTGCTATACTAACGGATAGTGATGTGTTATTAGTAGAAGGTAAACAAGACGAATTACTTGGAAGACTTCAAATCAAATTAGGAAAAACAAAAGAAGAAGTTCAGAAACTTATTTCTGAATTATAGACTTAAAATAATCAATTAAAAATAACAATTAAAAACTAAAAAATGAAAAAATCAATTTTTGCAATTGCCCTTACAACATTAGTAGCAGGTACAAATTTCACTAGCTGTAACTCGTCAACAAAAGATGTAGAAGATGCTGCTACTAAAGTAGATAAAGCCGCTCAGGATTTAACTGAAGCCAAAGAAGAGTTTGATGTTGAGTACAACAAATTTAAAATGGAATCAGAAAACAGAATGACTGAAAATGACAAACAAATTGCTGAATTAAAAGCAAATACCGCTCAATTAAAAAAAGAGGCAAAGGCAGATTACGAGAAAAAAATTGCTGATTTAGAACAAAAAAATTCTGAAATGAAAATTAAAATGAATGAGTATAAAGAAGAAGGAAATGAAAAATGGGAATCTTTTAAACGTGAATTTAATCATGATATGGATGAATTAGGACAAGCATTAAAAGATTTAACCAAAAACAACAGTAAATAATTTATTTAAAACCTAAAAATGAACAAGTTAGTACTAATAGCCGTTTTATTTTCGTTGACTACAGTCACCGTTAAAGCTCAGGATGATTCAGATAATCGCGAAAAATTACAATTCGGTTTGAAGGCAGGATTGAATTATTCAAATGTATATGATGAAAAAGGAGAAGATTTTGTAGCGGATCCAAAATTTGGTTTTGTTGGTGGAGTTTTAATTGCCATTCCTTTAGGAAAATATTTAGGTATTCAACCCGAATTTTTATATTCTCAAAAAGGATTTAAAGGTAATGGAATGATTTTAGGGAATAAGTATAGTTTTATCAGAACGACAAATTACCTAGATATTCCTTTACAATTTGTACTTAAACCAGCAAATTTCCTGAGCATTTTAGTCGGACCTCAGTTCTCTTATTTGTTGAGTCAACGGGATGAATTTACAAGTTCAGCATCCAGTTACGAACAGGAAAAAGAATTTAAGCAGGATAATATCCGAAAAAATATTTTTGGAGCTGTTGCCGGATTTGATATTAATATAAGACATATCACTTTAGGAACTAGAGTTTCTTGGGATCTTCAAACAAATGCGGGAGACGGATCGTCAACCACTCCTCGTTACAAAAACATATGTTTTCAGGGATCTATAGGATATAAATTTTACAGATAATTCAATTTTAATCAATAACTAATCTTTAAACTATTTTAAATGAAAAAAATCATCACATTAAGCATAAATTTAATTTTAGGGATATTAATATTTTCCTCTTGTAGTCATAATTTATCGTTAACTAAACGACATTACAACAAGGGATATTATGTTGATTCCAGAAAAACACTAAAAACCGAAAAATTAAACAATGAATCAAAAACGGTTTTAGGAAATAATAACAAAAAAATAGATACTCCATCTGATAATCCTGTAGTTGTAAAAAGTATTGCAAAAGATTCAAGTATAAACGAAAGTTTTATTACGGAATCAACTACCAGTACACAAAAAGCAACTGCGGTAAATACTCCTAATCATAAAACGAAGGTAAGAAACAAAGCCACATCAAATGAAATAATTCATGCTTCAAAATCAAACAGCATGTTTGCTGATATTCAAAAAGAAAACATGGAGAGTAATGATGATGATGGCGGGCGCCACTTAAGTTTATTCTGGGTTATCATTTTAATATTATTGTTGCTATGGTTTTTCGGTTTTATATTTTTGGCTAATGCTTTAATACATATCGTTTTAATAGTGGCATTAGTATTATTAATTCTATGGTTACTAAGAATAATTTAAAATCATGAATCCGAAAAGCAAGAAAATAGGTTTTGATGTAAAATCAAAAGACAAAACCACAAAATTTGATAAAGGCTCTGATACTGATGCTGACAAAACAGGTACAGATAAAAATTCAGATGCAACACAAATTGTTAAGTCTGGTAAAAAAGCTGAAGATGGAAAATTCGATAAACCTAAAAGAGAAAAAAATCCTGACAGGACCGGAATTGACACAAATTCAGATAAAACAAAAAAATAAATTAATTTAAAAACTAAAGTCATGGGAAACATACTATATGCAATAGCAGTTGTTTTAATTATTATTTGGGGAATTGGATTCTTAGGTTATCATACAGGTGGCATTATTCATATTCTTTTAGTAATTGCACTTATTGCTGTTATATTAAGAATTATTCAAGGCAGAAAACCTCTTTAAATATTAAAATTAAATACTAATCAATTAAAAACTAAAATTATGAGTAAAGGAAATGTAGTAATAGGAGTATTGGCAGGTGTTGCCGTTGGAGCATTAATAGGAATTTTATTTGCACCAGATAAAGGATCTGAAACCAGAAGAAAAATTTCTAAAAAAAGTTCGGATACGATAGACGACTTAAAAGAAAAATTCGATGACTTAATAAGCGGTGTTTCGGATAAGTTTGAAGCTGTTAAAGAAGAAGCGATGGATAAGTATGAAAAAGGTAAAAAACAAACCTCATAATACAATAACACTTTTGTAATAAAATGTACACTAAAAGCAATACACTTTATTTTATTGCCAATGGGCGGTATATGGGCAGCAGGATTTTTTATCTATAATGCTGGTAATGTTATTCATGTTTTTTTAGTGATTGCTATTGCTGCGCTTTTTATGCGAATTATAAGAGGAAGAGATTCCAAAGAATAATAATTATTTAAAAAAATTAACCATGGAAAATTCAAATGACACAGTAAAACTAGTTGGGGCCGTATTAATTGGTGCCGCAGTTGGTGCTGCATTAGGTATTTTATTTGCACCGGATAAAGGTAGTAATACCCGTAAAAAATTAATGGGTGGCGCCAAAGATTTAGCGGACGATTTTAAACAAAAAATGAAAGACGAAGCAACTGCTTTTAGAAATAGGGCAGAAGAGTTAGAAGGGTTGGCAGAAGGAAAAATTTCTGAAGAATCTGATTACTTAAAACAAAGAGTAGACGCTATGAAAAATCATAGCTAAGAACTAAGTCAGTCAATGGATATTTAATTTGTTGGCTGACTTTTTTTATTTAACAACTAACATTTAACCTGAAATAATGATTGAGCAAGATAAACTGGAAGCCTTAACGGAGAATTTAAATAATTATGTAAAAACGAATTTGGAATTAATAAAACTGGAAGCAACGGAAAGAACTTGTTTTATTGGCTCTAAATTGATAGTTAATTTATTTTTAGCATTAGTAGGAGTTTTTCTGGTTTTATTTATAAGCCTTGGAGCCGGTTTTTATATTTCTAATTTTTTTGGAAATAATTATTCGGGATTTATCATCGTTGCTGGCTTTTATTTTATTATAGGATTGATACTGGTATTAGGAAAGAAAACATTAATGGAACAACCATTGCGTAATCGAATTATTCGTAAAGTATTCAGTGAAAACTAAAATCGATTAATCAAAAATATAAATGAAAAATATACATATTACAAATCATGCTGAATTAATGTTGCGGATTATGCAATTGAAATCCGAGAAATTAAGTCAGGAAACCGAATTAAAACATTCAGCAAAAGAATTCATTTATTCTATCAGTCCGGTTTCAATCGTAAAGGATTCGCTACATGAATTGGCACAAGATGAAGACGTAAAGTTTGATATGACTAAAGTGGGATTAAATATTGGAGCCAATTTTTTGATTGACAAAATCGTTGGAAGAAATCGAAGCATTAAAGGATTTTTGGGAGCTATGTTAATAGAAAAATTATCCTCCAAGTTTATTAATAACAACACATCTTCTATCATTTCCGGTATTGGCAGACTAATATCTGCCAAGAAAAAGTAATTCTCTAAAATTCGTTTTCAACGAGCTATTCATGTGTTTTTTTAATACAACAATAGTACACACCTAATTTTAATCTAAAAACAACCCTATATGAAACCAAACATTGGAATTCCCGACAAAAAACTGAATGCTGTTACTGAATTATTGTCAATAGTATTATCAAACCAAGTTACACTTTATACTAAAACACGAAAATTTCATTGGAATGTTTGTGGCGATAGTTTTATGGAACTTCATAAACTTTTCGAGGGTCAGTATAAATTAATAGAAGAGTCTATTGATTTAGTGGCTGAAAGAATTAGCAAACTGGGAAGTAAAACTATAGGCACGATGTCTGAATTTTCTAAGCTCACTACTCTTAAAGAACGCCCTAATAAATACGAATCTTCAAAAGAGATGATAAAAGAATTGCTAGATGATCATGAAACGATCATTAAAGAACTTCGAAATAATATTGATTATTGTGCTGAAAAATGTCACGATGCAGGAACTGCCGATTTTTTAACCGGTTTAATGGAAGAGCATGAAACTGTTGCCTGGACTTTAAGAAGGTATCTTAACTAATATAAAAACTAAATGATGAACAAAGTAATAGATAAAAAAATAGGTATTTGGATGGATAATGCCAGCGCTCACATGATTGAGTTTGTGGATGAATCTTCCTCTAAAAATGTTATTGAATCGGAATTCACTCACCAAGAGAAAGAGCATAGTTTAAGTAAAAACGAAAATCTAATGCATCATAAAGAACAGCATTTACAGGCTGAATATTATAAAAAAATTAGTGATGCCATTTTAAGTTTTAACGAAGTTGTTTTATTTGGGCCTACAAATGCCAAATCGGAATTATTTAATTTATTAAAGAAAAATCACCATTTTGATAAAATTAAAATTCAGGTGGAACAAACAGATAAAATGACAAATGTTGAAATGCAAGTATTTGTAAAAGAGTATTTTTCGAAATAATAGCACTCTTTATTAAATCAACAAAATAGGCACCTAATAGACTAATTAATATCATATGATAAATACTGAAGGAATTATGACTAAGACTAAATGGAGTATTGATAAATCTCACACCGACATTGAA
>JAEUTR010000454.1 GCA_016787365.1 Bacteroidia bacterium | reverse complement strand
ATTCCATTTTACAGTCGCATCTAAAACACCATTTTCTGCTTTTGATGTTAACCATTTGTAAATAGGGCTTGTAGCAATACTTACTTTTTCCATCATTTGAAAAGTAACGCCAAAATTTTTGGTGCAAAAGGTTTTAATATCCGCACTTGTTCCCGGTTCCTGTCCTCCAAAATCATTACAAGGGAAACCAATTACCACAAAGTTTTTAGTCTTATATTTCTCATATAAAGCCTCTAAATCTTTATACTGTGGTGTGTATCCACATTCAGACGCTGTATTTACAATTAATACCTTTTTGCCTTTTAAATCAGCAAAATTAAAATCTTTCCCTTCAAGGGTTTTGGCTTTAAACTCATGTAAAGTTTTTGTGCCTGAAGTTGTAAATGCCATAGTGATTGCAGCTAGTGCCAAAATGAATATTTTTTTCATATTAATAAGTTATTTTGTTTTATAACAAATATAAACCAATAGAGTTTAACAAATGGCAATTTATTTCCTAAATTTGTCCCGCTTTGCAAACCGATTCTCATATAACAACTTCAGAAACTATTGTTTATAGTAAAGTAAAGTCGTTTTTGAAGCTTACTAAGTTTACACTTTCGGCTTTAGTAGTGTTTTCAGCTATTATTACATTTTTTACAGTTGCCGAAGATTTTAATTGGAAACAAGTTTTTGCCATTTGTGTAGGAGGATTTCTGGTAACCGCTGCTGCTAATGGATTTAATCAAATTATTGAAAAAGATTTGGATAAATTAATGAATCGAACAAAATTAAGACCTATTCCTACAGGTAATTTAACTACTAATCAGGCTTTTGTATTTTGTGCTGTTTTTGGTATAATTGGTACAATATTATTATGGATTTTTACTAATCCTTTAAGTGGTATTATTGGCTTTGTATCTATAGTGTTATATGCTTTAGTGTATACGCCTTTAAAAAGAGTAACGCCACTATCTGTTTTTGTAGGAGCCATTCCGGGAGCATTGCCAACTTTAATTGGCGCTATTGCAGCTACTGAAGGTTTTGGAGAAATTACATTTTTTGCTGTTTTGTTATTTTGTATTCAGTTTTTTTGGCAATTCCCTCATTTTTGGGCAATTGCATGGGTAAGTCATGACGATTATCAAAGAGCGGGCTTTTTTATGTTACCTTCAAAAGGTGGCAGAGATAAAAGTTCAAGATCGCAAATATTAGTGTATACTTTATCATTACTGCCAATAGCTTTAACTCCTTACGTGTTTAATTTTACAGGTTGGATTACAGCAGCCATTGTAAGTTGTATGGGATTGATATTTATTATTCAGGCGTATAATTTATATAAGTCAGGAACCATTGAAGACGCCCGAAAATTAATGTTTGGATCGTTTTTATATTTACCGGTTGTTCAACTAACATTAATGATTGGCCACAAATTTTTAATATAATTTAGTTATGGAAGAAAAAATAAAACCCAGCCCAACCTATAAAGCCGATTTAAAAGCGGCGCAACAAAAGGCATCAAAACCTTTATTATGGGTAGGAATATTAAGTATAGTTATGTTATTTGCTGGGTTAACCAGTGCTTATGTGGTGAGAGCTGATAATGGTAATTGGTTAATATTTAATCTTCCAAATGCATTTTATTTAAGTACTGCTGTTATTGTTACGAGTAGTATTACTCTGTTTTTCGCGCTTCAAATGGCTAAAAAAAATAACAACAAAGGCATCATTTTAGGATTGTTGGTTACATTTATTTTAGGCCTTGCGTTTGCTTATTTGCAATATCTCGGATGGAGTGAATTGTATAGCAAGCATATTGTTTTTGGAGGAAAATCGTCTAACGCATCCGGGTCATTTTTATATTTAATCACATTTTTGCATTTATTGCACCTTTCTGCAGGCTTAATTTCAATTTTAGTGACCTTAAAAAACAGCATTCAGGGCAAGTATAATGCACAAAATGTGCTTGGTTTAGAACTTTGTTCAATTTATTGGCATTTTCTTGATATTTTATGGGTGTATTTGTTTTTATTTTTGTATTATATTCGTTAAACTTGCACCATAATTTATAAAAATCGTTAAAACGTAAATTCTATTATGTCTCACAGTACAGAAATCGATTCAAAACACGCTTGGGATGGTGGTCAATCACCGTTTCGCATAAGCTATGGAAAAATGATGATGTGGTTTTTCCTAATCTCGGATGCTTTAACCTTTGGAGGTTTATTGACATCTTATGGTTTTATCCGTCATAAATATGCAGATGTTTGGCCGAAAGCGGAAAATGTGTTTACTCACTTTCCATTTGTTGAACAGCATTTGCCATTGGCTTACGTAGGTTTAATGACATTCATCTTAATTATGTCTTCTGTTACTATGGTATTAGCTGTAGAGGCAGGGCACAGAAACGATAAAAGAAAAGTTATTGTTTGGATGTTTTGGACAATTGTAGGTGGAGCTACTTTCGTAGGTTCTCAGGCTTGGGAATGGTACCATTTTATTGTTGGGACTGATACAGGAGCTTTACGTCATGTATGGAGTCAAGAACTACATACTTACGTCGAAGAAACGGTGTACGGTGCTAATATGACCGTGAATGAATATGGAGTTCCTCAGTTTGCTAATTATTTCTTTTTTATTACAGGTTTCCATGGTTTTCACGTATTCTCTGGAGTTGTGATTAACTTTATCATTTTCTTAAATGTATTAAAAGGTACTTACGAAAAACGTGGTCATTACGAAATGGTTGAAAAAGTTGGTTTATACTGGCACTTTGTAGATTTAGTGTGGGTATTCGTATTTACATTCTTCTATTTATTGTAAAAAAAAATAAAAATTCACAAACTCAATAATTCACAAACTTTCAAATTAAAATTATTATGTCAGAATTTCACGACGATTATCCATCATACGAGCACATGGCTCACCACAGCGAAGAAGACGGAAAAAAAGCACGCCGTACATTATGGAATGTGTTTTGGGTGATGTTAGCTATTACAGTTTTCGAATTAATTATCGGATCAATGGCTCCAAGTCATGGTTGGTCAGGTACTTTATGGCTAAAAACATTATTTATTGGTTTAACAATTGCTAAAGCTGCTGCTATTGTAATGTGGTTTATGCACTTAGGCCATGAAGTTAAATTCTTTAAATATGTAGTTTTGGTACCTTATTT
>JAEUTR010000450.1 GCA_016787365.1 Bacteroidia bacterium | reverse complement strand
TTATCATAGCCAAATACAAAGGCGAACAAATCAGCATTAATATTCCCTTTACCGATTCGGCAAGTGTGGATAATGCTATTACTTGTTGGGCTATGTTATTGTATTTAAATATTGCTCAACAAGACATTGAAAAACGCATGTTATTATTGCAAGCAGTAGCCATGCGTTTAGAGTTGAAATTAGGAAACAATAATTGTGTTTTAATTAATGATTTTTATAATTCAGATATCAATGCTTTAGAAATTGCACTGCATCATCAAAAACAGCAACACCGTGGCGGAAAGAAAGTAGTTATACTTTCGGATATTGAACAAAGCGGTAAATTAAGTTGGGAACTGTATGAGCATGTGTCTAAATTGATGGCGCAATTTCATATTGATACGGTGATTGGTATTGGTAAAGAAATTTCTTCACAAAAAGAATTGTTTGAAAAAGACGCACATTTTTTTAATGATACCGAAAGTTTTATTAAAGAAAGTAAAACGAATCCATCGCTACAATTTCATAATGCCATTATCTTATTAAAAGGAGCGCGTAGTTATGGGTTTGAAAACATCAGTAAATTACTACAACAAAAAAGTCACGATACGGTTTTAGAAATCAACTTAAACCGTTTGGTACATAATTTAAATTTTTACCGTTCACAAACCACGAAAGATACTTTGCTGATGTGTATGGTAAAAGCTACAGGTTATGGAAGCGGAAGTACAGAAATAGCTTTTACATTGCAACATCATCATGCCGATTATTTAGCAGTGGCTTATGCTGATGAAGGTGTGGAATTAAGAAAAGCAGGAATTCATTTGCCAATCATGGTGATGAGTCCCGAAGAATCATCCTATGATGATATGATTGATTATCGGTTAGAACCAGAAATTTATTCGTTTAAAGTAGCGAAGGAATTTTTACAAGCTTTACAACAAAAAGCAATTTCCGAACCCTATCCAGTGCATATTAAATTAGATACTGGCATGAAACGTTTGGGCTTTGAATCGAACCAAATCGATGAATTATGTGAATTTTTAAATACAGAAAACTTACTAAGAGTAAAAAGCATCTTCTCTCATTTAGTAGCGAGTGATGATAAAGTATTTGATGAGTTTACCAATACTCAAATTTCTATATTCGAAACATTGGCTACTCACATTGAAAAATCAATTGGCTATCACGCTTTAAAACATATTTGCAATTCGGGCGCTATTACTCGTTGGAAAAATGCCCACTACAGTATGGTGCGTTTAGGCATTGGCATGTATGGTGTTGGATTTAATGATATTGAAAAACATAATCTTGAAAATATTAGTTCCTTAAAAACACGTATTTCTCAAATTAAACAATTAGAAGTTGGTGAAACCGTTGGGTATAATCGCAAAGGCGTTGCTTCTAAAAAAACAACTATTGCTACTATTCCAATTGGTTATGCGGATGGTTTTAGTAGAAAACTTGGTAATGGAAATGGCACCGTTTTTATTAATCAAATAGCATGTAAAACGATTGGTAATATTTGTATGGATATGTGTATGGTAGATGTGACTGATATTGATTGTAAAGAAGGTGATGAGGTAATTGTATTTGAGACCAATGCGCAATTAATGGAATTATCAAAAGCCATGGAAACCATTCCTTACGAAGTATTGACCAGTATTTCTTCACGCGTAAAAAGAGTGTATGTTCAGGAATAGATTAAATTCTATAGTCAGTTCGAGCGGAGTCGAGAACGTGTTCAAGCTTACTTTTATATTAGCTATAGTAATTGGAATTTGGTCATGTTCTGAGGAAACTCCCGAAAATAACATCACCATTAAATCAAATCCCACTTTTGTAGATATTGCTCCCATCATTTACAAAAACTGTACACCTTGTCATAGAGCAGGGGAGAGTGGTCCACTTGAATTTATGACTTACGATGATGTGAAGAAAAACGTCAACAAAATAAAATTTGTCACTCAAAGCGGATATATGCCACCTTGGCCGGCAGATGATAGTTACACACATTTTATTGGTGAACGTAAATTATCCAAAGAAGAATTAGAGTTGATTAAAGTATGGGCAGAGAATGGCGCACCAAAAGGAGACGAATCAAAAATACCTTTGCCGCCTCAGTTTTATAACGGTTCCTTTTTAGGTAAGCCAGATACCGTTATTAAATTTTTAAAACCTGTTCCAATTAAAGGAAATGGTGCCGATCATTTTTACATTGTAAAACTACCTTTGCAATTAGCTAAAGATACCTTCGTACGTTACTTTGAGTTTGTGCCTAATCATCGTAAACTAGCGCATCACATTAACGGACATTTAATCAGTTATGAGGCCGGAAAGAAAAAAAATGTTGTGAATGGAGTTACACATTCATTAGATGAGTTTACCGATTACAAAGATTTGTTTACACAAATGAATATTTTAAACGATGATGGAACCTTTCCTGTTTTAAATCCAAACACGGTTTACTATTTGCCAGGGTATATGCCAGTTAACTATCCTAGTGGTATTGGCGGTTATAAAACAAATAAAACCTCGGTAGTGTTGCTTAAAAACATTCATTACGGACCAAGTAATAACGATGTGTTGGATAGTTCTTACATTAATGTGTTTTACGGTCCAAAACCAAAAAGACAAATTATTGAAACACAGTTAGGCACTTTTGGAATTTCGAAAATTGAACCTGAATTGATTTTACAACCTAATCAAATTCAAACCTTTCATACGCAAGCATCTTTGCCTGAAGATATTTCTTTATTGTCGGTTAATCCGCATTTACATTTATTAGGAAAATCGTTTTGGGCTTTTGCTGTTCAACAAAATGGCGATACCATTCCTTTAATTAAAATTAAGAAATGGGATTTCAGATGGCAGTATTATTATACGTATCAGCATCCCATTATTATTAAAGCAGGAACAGTGATTCATGCGTATGCTACATTTGATAACACAGATAAAAATCCATTTAATCCAAATCATCCTCCAAAAGTAGTGACTCAAGGAGAAGGTGTGAGAAGTATGCAAACTACCGAAGAAATGTTTCAGTTTATTTTTTCTTATTTGCCGTATCAAGCGGGCGATGAGAAAATGGATTTGAGTAAATAATATTTTGTAGATTTATAAAACTTAAAACAAATTCCTCCTTTGAAGGAGGTGTCCGCAGGACGGAGGATGTAATGATTACATAACCAAACAACACATCCCCCGCCTTTCAGGCACCCCCTTGAAAAGGGGAAAGAGAAAAAATATGACACCAAAACTTTACATCGTACCAACACCAATAGGCAATTTAGAAGACATGACGTTTAGAGCTATTACGGTTTTAAACTCTGTGGATTTAATTTTAGCAGAAGACACACGCAATAGTATTCACTTGTTACGTCATTTTAAAATTGAAAAACCTTTGCGTTCATATCATGCGCATAACGAGCATGCCACTGTAGAACAAATTGTGGAAATGATTTCATCTAATAAATCAGTGGCTTTAGTTTCGGATGCAGGAACACCTGCTATTTCTGACCCCGGTTTTTTGTTAGTACGAGAATGTATTAAACACGGTGTAGCCGTTGAAACATTACCTGGTGCTACAGCATTTGTACCTGCATTAGTTAATAGTGGCTTACCTTGCGATAGTTTTGTGTTTTATGGTTTCTTGCCGCAAAAAAAAGGACGTCATACTAAATTATTGTCATTAAAAGAAGAAACACGCACGATGATATTTTACGAATCACCTTTTAGATTGGTGAAATTATTAGAAGAGTTCAAAGAATATTTAAGTGGCGATAGACAAGTTTCTGTATCTCGAGAACTCTCAAAGCTATTTGAAGAAAATGCACGTGGTACTGTTGATGAATTGATAACACACTTTAAGTCTAAAACAGTGAAGGGTGAAATTGTTGTTGTGTTAGCTGGTAAAGAAGATTAGATGATATACCTAAGACCTTCTAGGTTTCAAAAACCTGGAAGGTCTTACTTTAGTGCTGATAAGCTATCGGAGCGTAAGTTCTTTCTCCCTTTGAAGGGAGTCCCCGAAGGGGGAGGGATGTCGTTCTGTAACATCCTCCGTCCTGCGGACACCTCCTTCAAAGGAGGAAGGATTTAATTTTCATGAGAGATATAACTAAAAACCAAAAAGCCACTTATTAAAAGCAGCTTTTCGATTTATTAAAAGTGGACTGGCTCCCCGTATCCCATCTGTCGCTTGAGCTATGATGTCGGGTTGTGGTTACTACTGTAAAGGTACGACGTAAATTCATAGATAATGTTACACAATTATTACCTCAACGTTTTTTAACAGGATTACTTTTCAACTTTTTATTTTTTTGGTTTAGAGTTGTTAACCGTGAATGTTAAATAGTTCATATGTCATCCTGAACTTGATTCAGGATCTCGCATTTATATGTGTTAGGGATGCTGAATCAAGTTCAGCATGACGGAACGCAATGACGAGACCGCAGCATTACAAATGCAATGGAGCGAGGGAATTTTAACTTCGAGAAATCTGATGAGTTAACATGTCAAAGTAGTTTGTTTTAATATCAATAGAACATTGAATTAAAGAAAATCTTGCAATATTTGATTCAAATTTATCGATATTTTCTTGCACTTTTAAATCATCTTTTAGATGAGAAGTAAAACCTAAAACATAAGTTATTTTTTTTGAAAATAGTTTTTGAAAATCTTCTAAAGTTAAATTATCTATATCGTGTTTTTTTTCTATTAATTGGCCATAAATCTTTTCTAACATTTCATCGTTCTTTCCTCTTATTTCATTCAATCTTCTTGCGGAGATTGTTATTTGATTTGATAATTCTCTCATTTTGGAATTAAAGCCATATTTTACGTGGATTAAATATAGATTAGTATCATCATAATATAATATATCACACAGCTCAATTCCATCAACAATAATTGTATCAATAACAATATAATTTTTCTTTTTATTGTACTGTAGGTTATACTCTTTTTCTGTATTTATAATGTCTTTATTCCATGGTATATGGAGAATATTACTTGGCGCAGGATATGACTCTAAAACTTTTTTAGTATCTAGTTTAAGGTCAGTAACAAAAGAATCTTTTAAATGATACCATTTTGTATCTACTAAAAAAACAGGTTTATCATCTATGTTAAATTCTGTTGTAAAATGGAAAAGAAAACTTGACCCTATTGTCTGTTTTTTATTTTGTTGACATGTTATCCGTACCCCTTGAATATATGCCCTAAACGCAAAAAAGTCTGTGCCAGATTTAAGCACTGCTCTTGACAGAACGGTTTGGTATATATCATTTCTGTCTATAACTGTTGCGAAGACTTCATAGCCACCAGCTTCACCTTTTTCTTTTAGTTTATATTCATCTGCTTCATAAAATTTCTCGATGTTATTAGGATTACAAAAATCAAATTCAAACCTTTTTTTTGTAGATGAAACCTGTTTATTTGAATACTCGCTATCTTCATATATTTTATATATAAGTTGAGGCTTTAATTTCGTTTCAATTAGATCGACATCATTAATTTCTTTATAAGAACTGAGATGTTCCTCACTTATTGCTAATTCTAAAATATGGCCTAATTCTGTTATTATACGATGTAAATAGTCGAAATCTAAATCTTTTTTTATTTTAAATCCTTTGCCAACAAAAATCTGAATTCTATCTTTTTTATTTCTTTTCAAAAATGAAAAATATTCGTCCGTTGTTTCTTGACTTAATCTTAGATGAATCTCTTTTGTTATTTTGCCGAATTTTGCAAAATTAATTATTTTGTATTTGTCTCTAAATTGCTCACTAATTCCAGCTCTTGCGCCAGTTATGCCTCTTGATTTTATTGAGGCAAGTTCATCTTCTGGTTTTATTATTCGTGAATAAGTATCTAGTCCAAAAGAATGATCTATAAATGGAACAATTATCTGATATGCACTTCCACCAATCACACAAAACAAATTATCGGTAGTTTCAATAAAAAGTATTAAGGATAGTTT
>JAEUTR010000275.1 GCA_016787365.1 Bacteroidia bacterium | reverse complement strand
ACAGTTTTAGCAGTCCAAGTTGCACCAGCATCGGTAGATTTTGTAAGAACTAAATCTTTTCCATTATCTCCTGTTGCAATAACAACTGTGCTTCCCTTAGCTGCGATTGCATAAGTATCGGGTCCATGACCTATGAAGTCAGTAGATGTTAACCCATCAGGAACTTGATTTACAATATCCCAAGATACTCCTTGATTTATAGATCTTGAAAATACAACAGCCCCATCCAACCCTTGATATACTTGACCAGGAGGTGTTCCTGTAGTTGGATAAGTTAAACTAACCGCATAAATAGTATCTCCGCCCGAAACAGAAGAAGTAACCATACGTGGCCAATAATTTCCTCCAGAGTTAGCAGTTGGTAATACCGTTTCGCTATTTGCCCAAACTCCATTACCTTTGGCTGATCTACTAGCAACATGCATTTTACTTGTAGTTCCATTATGAGATAAAATCAACTCTCTGCCCGAACGGGTATTAACTACATTTCCCCAACCTACTCGTGCATTTTCAACTTTAGCAGTTGGAGCTGCTGACCAAGCACTTCCATTATAATAAGCGTAACCAGTTCCTCTATTATTATATACTCCTCCATCTGCTGTACTTTCAAATGTCCAGCAGGTTGCTATCGTACCATCAGCATTTAAAACAATTCTATCTCCAATACTTGAATTAGTTTGTAAATCATAATATGAGTTCCCAATTACTACTTCTGTAATTGCAGATACTCTTTGTTGACTTTTTTTAGCCGCTACCTGACCTTTAGTTTGAAAAGGAATAGGAGCATTCAATAACTTATCGTCAGCCTTATTTGATTTTAAAACAGCAATATTTGCCAATTTATTTGGGATTTTAGCTGCTCTATTAGCAACTTGGGCATTCAGTAATCCCGAAACTAAAACGCCGGTAACAATCAGTAATTGTTTTTTCATGATTTTGGTTTTTTTATTAAACAACATTAGTTACAAATTTAACTAATTAATAACCCAATAACCAATAATTTAACATATTGTTTACTACAAACATTCTACAATTTTCTCTAATTGCATTCCTCTGGATCCTTTAATTAATATAGTAGCTTGAATGATTTTAGTTTTTGTAATAACTTCTTTTAATTCGTTTATATTGATAAAAAAATCGAATTGAGGGAATTTATCTTTTGATTCAAAAAAATGAGTTCCTACTAATATAACCTTACAATTTTGGCTAGTAGTTAATTGATTAAGCACCTTTTCATGTTCCTGAGAACTATATTCTCCCAATTCAAACATATCGCCCAAAATAAACACTTTATTCAAAAATGATTGTTTTTGAAAATTATCAATGGCCAATTTCATACTACTTGGGTTGGCATTATAAGCATCCAAAATAACAGTATTAAATTCCGTTTTTTTTACCTGAGATCGATTCATTTCCGGTAAATATGATTCTAATGCTTTATTAATCTGAATTTCGGGCACATTAAAATAGTTTCCTATACATGCAGCGCATAACAAATTAATATAATTATACTGACCAAACATATGTGTCTTTACTATAGATTGGCCTTCTAAATGCTTATCTTTTGTATTCCATTTAAATTCAACAAATTCTCCTTCCGAAAACAATTTACCGTGTACATCAAATTCAATATTTTCGCCGTAATAAATTTTAGTTAAGTTTCCACTTAACTTTATTAGCTCGGGGTCATTTCCATTAATAAATATCTTTCCGTTTTTTTTATCTAGGTATTTATAAATTTCGCTTTTCCCTTTTTTAACTCCTTCTATTCCTCCAAACCCTTCTAAGTGTGCCTTACCTATGTTCGTTATAATTCCATAATCAGGATCTGCAATTTCACATAACTCATTTATTTCTCCCTGATGGTTTGCGCCCATTTCAACGATGGCCATTTCGTGACTTTGTGTAAGCGTTAATAAAGTAATAGGTACTCCGATATGATTATTTAAATTACCTTTTGTTGCAAAAGTGTTGTATTTCATTGAAAGCACTGCATGAATCAGCTCTTTATTTGTTGTTTTGCCATTACTACCTGTAATTCCAATAATTGGGAATTTGAGTTGCCTGCGATGATATTTTGCTAATTGCTGTAAAGCCTCCAAAACATTTTGTACAAATAACACAGATATTCCATTACAAACATTTTCATTATCTACAATCGCATATGCACAGCCTCCTTCAATAGCTTTTTCGGCAAATAAATTTGCATCAAAATTATCTCCTTTTAATGCAAAAAAGATAGCTCCTTTTTCTAATCTTCTGGTATCGGTTGTTATTTTCTGACCGCAATCAATAAATAATTTATATAATTCTTCGGTAGTTATGTATCTATTCATGCTATAAAATTAAAAAGCCCCTTATCGTTTGATAAGGGGCTTTAAATATAGTTTTCAACAAAATTATTTTCCTAATCCTACTGGGCTACCAACTCTAACCATAGCGCATCTAAAGCCTATGTATGATGTAGCTTGTCTTTGGTCTAAATATCTTCTTGTTCCCGGATTCAACCAATAAGCTCTGTCTCTCCAGCTACCACCTTTATAAACACGTGCTTTATCATTTATTAAAGATGTTTTTGCATATTCATACATCAACTTATCAGATTTATCACCATAAGCATCTTCTCCTTCTAAGAAATACAAACTGGAATTTACATCACCATCTAAATAACTAATATAATCAGATGTTTTATAGTTTCTACGCTCATCTAAATTATCTGAAGACACTGCTGCTGAAACTTCTCTCCATTTAACACGTCCCGGAATATCAGATTTACCATCTGAAGGTGCATTTTTATAATTTTGGGCATCTGTAGTTAAAATAGTTAAAACGCTATCCGTAACTTCTGCTGTTTCCTGACTTACACCATGAGCTCCCGGAGGATTAACTTTGTGTAAGAATTTTTGGAAAACAGGTCCGTCAATATTTGTAGCAATTGTACCATCAGTACTATCCTTAACCTGAGTAACAAATACGTTACCACGGAAAGGTCTGAATTCATCTGCATCCTGAGCCGTAGAAGCTCTGTAAACATCCATTACCCATTCAGATACGTTACCGGCCATATTATATAAACCATAATCGTTTGGCCAATAAGAATAAACGGGAGCAGTTACATCGGCATTATCATTTAAGAAACCTGCAGTACCCATCATATCACCACTACCACGAACAAAGTTAGCAGCAATCTGACCAATGTATTTTTCATCAGAATTACGAACACCGTGACCATTCCAAGGGTAAATTCTACGATCTGTGATACGCTCACCAA
>JAEUTR010000411.1 GCA_016787365.1 Bacteroidia bacterium | reverse complement strand
CAAAACCCACCACCCCCCCCCCCCCCCCCCCCCCCCCCCCCCAACCGAATACCGCTTACTTTTAACACTGATAAAAAACAAAGGAAAAGTTCTTTCGAGAATGGATTTGTTAGAAAGTGCGTGGGATATAAATTTTAACATGGGAACCAATGTAGTGGACGTGTATATTAACTACCTGAGAAAAAAAATAGACTCAAATCCTGAAACCAAATTAATACATACGGTGGTTGGAATGGGTTATGTTTTAAAGGAAACATAATTTAAAAGACATCTTTTGTACAACAAGAAATGAAAACCCAATATAAAATAGCATTATTTTTAATTGTAGCCAATACACTTATACTTATTGTTTTTGGGGGAAGCGTGTACTATTTTTTGTACAATTATTCATATACTGATTTTTATAAAAGATTAGCTACTAGGGCATCTATAACTGCAAAATATAATTTTGATACCGATAATAAAAATGCTGAATCAATTAAAATTATAAGGGAACAACATTTAGAAAAACTGAGCAATGAAAAAGAACACATTTCTCTGATAAATTCTTTTAATGACCTCAAAACATTTGCCGAAAAATCTGCATTACCATTAAATTTCATTAAAGAAATTTACACCAATGGAAAGGGAAATCTGCAAATTGGAAACACATTTTATTCGGGCACAAAATACAAGGCAGGAACTAACGTTTATATGGTTATTATTTCTGCTGAAAATTATTATGCAACACACCATTTGGCATTACTAAAAAACATCATCTTAGTCGGGCTTTTTTTCATCATCTTTATTACCATCTCATTATCCTTTTACTTCTCAAAACATATTTTTGATCCTATAAGAAATATAACATATAAAGTAAAAAAAATAAGTACAGATAACATTCATTTAAGACTGGAAGAAAATGAAAAGGATAATGAAATAAGTCAATTGATTTTAACATTCAATAATTTATTTAACAGATTAGAAACGGCTTTCGAAACACAAAAAAATTTTATCAGTAATGCGTCTCATGAATTTGGCACACCACTTACTTCTATTATTGGCGAAGCAGATGTTGCTTTAATGAAAGAAAGAAGTCCGGCAGAATATCAGGAAACGCTTCACAGTATTTTATCACAAGCCGAAAGATTAAACCAGATAAGTCAATCCCTTTTGTTTTTAGCTCAAACAGGTTATCGCGAAAACCGTCTTAATTTTGAGATTCTCCGAACGGATGAAATTATCTGGCAGGCAAAAGAAATCATAGACAAGCTTATACCAAAAAATAAAATTCAAATCGATTTTAGTCTTTTACCTGAAAACCCCTTTAAGCTTAAAGTTTCAGGAAACAAACAACTGTTAACGCTGGCATTTGTTAACGTTTTAACAAATGCTTGTAAATATTCCAACAATAAAAATGTATTAGTAAGCATTGCATCAAGTAATCATCAGGTAATAATAGAAATTAAAGATCAGGGCATCGGAATTCCCGCATCGGAATTACAATTCATTTATGACCCTTTTTTTAGAGCTTCTAATACACATCAATTTGAAGGTTATGGCATAGGACTTCCCCTCACCCGAAATATCATAAAAATACACAACGGTCTATTACTGGTTTCTTCCGAAGTAAATAAAGGTACAACTGTACAGATTAAAATTCCTTTAATACAATATAGTGAAATGAAATTTTAATCTCATTCTAATACTGTTCTTAGACTCCTCTTATCTTACTAAAATAGGTTTGTACTTTAATTTTTACATCAAAAAATTACAGTATGGCAAAAACTATTTTAATCCCTGTTGATTTTACTCCTGAATCATTAAATACACTAAAGCTGGCATTAAAAGAAAACAGTATCAGTGGAGTAAATGTTATTTTAATGTATTCTGAATACCTAACCGACTCTATTACCGATTTGCTGTTTTACTCAGCTGATAGAATAATAGAATCCCATATTACACCTGATTTTGAAGAAACAATTTCAATACTCAAAAATAGATACGAAACGGATATAAAAACAATTAAAATAGAATTGTTTCACGGCTACAATATTAATTCCTTCAAAAATTTTATAGAAGCAAAGCGAATTGACGCAATTTATATTCCGAAAAAGTATACCCTAAAACTTAAAAAAAATGGCTTCGATCCTATTCCATTTATTAAAAAATCAGGACTTCCTGTTCAGGAAATGGAATGGGTCTCAAATTTTTTTAACAGTTAAATAAATCCACAACCATACATATAATGAAAAATAAATTATCAGAAACAACATTACCTCAAAGGTTAAAATTATTTTTTACCTTTTTTGACAGCCGATGGGAAGACCTTGAAAAACATAATTGGAAATCGACCATTTACCGTGATTTTAGTGCAGGCTTAGTTGTAGCCATGACTGCCATTCCAATGGCTATGGGATTTGCAATTGCCATGGGATTAAGGCCAGAACAGGGTATCATAGCGGGCGCACTAGCCTGTATAGTAGGGAGAACTTTTGGAGGATCAAAATATCAGGTGTACGGACCTACGGCTGCATTCATTCCATTAATTGCTGCTTTAATGGTGAAATATGGCGTTGAAAATGGCGGAACAACTGCACAGGCTCACGGTTTTTTAATATTGGTATCCATTATTGCAGGTATTCTATTAATGCTTATGGGACTTTTTGGTTTAGGCAAATACGCTAAACTAGTTCCTAATTCCATAATTGTTGGATTTACTGTAGGTATAGCCGTTTCTATTGCATTAACAAATTTAGAAGATATTTTAGGAGTTGAGAGTTTTAAAGATATGCTGGGTCAGGATGAAGACATCAAAGGAGGATTAATTCACAACATCTATTTAGCTTTTAGCAATTTAGATAAAATCAATTTATGGTCTGTTTTTATCGGAGTATTAACATTTGTACTTACAAAAGGTCTTCTCCGAATCTCAATTTTTATTCCTGCTCCTTTAATTGCCATTGCCACATCTACAATTTTGTCAGCTACTGTTTTACAAAATAAAGGGCTAATTTTGGTGAAAGATCTATACGGTTCTATTCCTAATAATTTCTTTGTCTTCACTACACCTTATCTACCTGAAATGAGTGGAGCTATATTTATAGATATATTGTATTTCGTATTTGCTATTATTTTTGTATCTGCTGTAGAAAGTGTATTGTGTTCAACAATGGCTGATAAACTGGCAAATAATACCCGCACACGTTTTAATCCTGATAAAGAATTATGGGGTCAAGGTATGGTGCAAATCATTATTCCGTTAGTAAATGGCTTTCCTTGCACCGGAGCTTTAGCGCGTACAGCAACAAGTATTAAAGCCGGCGCCCGCACTCCATTAGCCGGCTATTTTAAAGGCGTTTTAAAGTTGATAATGGCGTTTTATATAGCCCAATATTTAGAACTTATACCTATGGCTTGTATTGGTGGTATTTTAGTTTGGGTAGCCAGCAATATGATTAAACCATCCGAGATTAAAGAAACTAAACATGAAGGTAAGTTTGAATTTTCTATGATGTTGTATACAGCGGTCATGGTTCCTCTTACTGATTTTTTAACTGGAGTTCTATCGGCTTTAATAATTTACTTTATCGTTAAAAAATTCTTCTATAAGAAAAAGTCCGAAGCGGTAGAAGTATAAAGCAATCATTTAGTTTTACCATCAACCCTCTGTAATTTATATAATATACAGAGGGTTTTTACATATAAACGTAAATAAAAAATACGTTTTAAATATTAATTTTTAGCCCGATTATATCATTTATCCATCGTAAACTCTGAATCGCTTATTATTTGGGATTAGGCCGTATAATTATGTCATCTTTTTTTCACAATTTATCTAATTTCTTACACAAAAACTGATATAATAGCTATATTTAACCTTCAAAAAAAATAAATAATCAGATTTAAATACATATGGAAAAGGTTCTAAAATCATTAGGAATTAAAGATATTAATATTGGATGTGCAACAGGTAAAAATTATTTTGCTAATGGCGATATTATTGAATCATATAGTCCGGTTGATGGAAAATTAATTGCAAAAGTTCAAGCAGCAAATGCAGCTGATTACGAAAAAGTAGTTCAGGTAGCATCTGAAGCATTTAAAGTATGGAGAAATATTCCTGCTCCTAAGCGCGGCGAAATTGTTCGTCAGTATGGCGAAAAATTACGTGCTAAGAAAAATGATTTAGGGAAATTAGTTTCTTACGAAATGGGAAAATCTTTACAGGAAGGTTTAGGTGAAGTTCAGGAAATGATTGACATATGTGATTTTGCAGTTGGTGTATCTCGTCAGTTATATGGTTTAACCATGCATTCTGAAAGAGAAAATCACCGTATGTATGAGCAATGGCATCCATTAGGAATTGTAGGTATTATTTCTGCATTCAACTTTCCTGTAGCAGTTTGGAATTGGAATACAGCTTTGGCGTGGATTTGCGGAGATGTTTGTATCTGGAAACCATCAAGTAAAGTACCTTTATGTGCTGTTGCTTGTCATAATATTTGGAATGAAGTAGCTGCTGAAAATAATTTACCGGAAGGTATTTCTTGTTTATTGGTAAGTCCGGGTTCTATTGGAGAAAAAATGTGTGAAGATGGTCGCGTACCGTTAGTATCAGCAACAGGCTCTACACGTGTAGGTCGTATAGTTGGAGCAAAAGTAGCGCAACGTTTCGGACGTTCTATTTTAGAATTAGGTGGAAACAATGCTGTTATCATTTCTCAACATGCTGATTTACCAAATGTGTTACCAGGTTTAGTATTTGGTGCTGTTGGTACAGCAGGACAACGTTGTACCTCAACCCGTCGTTTAATTATTCACGAAGATATTTACGAAGACGTAAAACAAAAATTAATTAGCGCTTACAAACAATTACGTATTGGCGATCCATTAAACGAAAACAATCATGTTGGTCCGTTAATCGATAAAGGTGCTGTGAAAGATTACATGGTATCTATTGAGCGAGTAATAGCAGAAGGTGGAAAAATTTTAGTACCGGGTGGTGTTTTAGAAGGCAAAGGATACGAAAGTGGATGCTATGTAAAACCTTGTATTGCAGAGGCTAGTAATGATTTTGAAATTGTGCAGCACGAAACATTTGCTCCAATTTTATACATCATGAAATACAAAACTATCGAAGAAGCTATTGCTTTACAAAATGGTGTTCCTCAAGGTTTATCTTCGTCTATCATGACATTAAATATGCGCGAAGCAGAACAATTCTTATCAGCTAATGGTAGTGATTGTGGTATTGCAAACGTAAACATTGGAACAAGTGGTGCTGAAATCGGAGGTGCATTTGGTGGTGAAAAAGAAACAGGTGGCGGACGTGAATCAGGATCTGATAGCTGGAAAGCATACATGCGCCGTCAAACAAATACAATTAACTACGGAACTAAATTAACGTTAGCTCAGGGAATTAAATTTGATTTCTAGCTGAATTACGAATAAGTACGAATATACGAATCTGTGTATGCGTTACTGATTCGTATATTCGTATTAAAATTCGTAATCAACAAAAAGAAAAAACATAAAACATAAATAATAAATAATGACTATTAACCAAAACAAAGTGGTATCGGTAAATTATCATTTATCATCTCACGTGGACAATGAAGCTCCTGAATTAGTAGAGCAAACAACAACAGAACATCCTTTTACTTTTATATTTGGAGTAGGTCAGTTATTACCTGATTTTGAAAAGAATTTATTAAATAAAAAAGTTGGAGATAAGTTTGATTTCAAAGTAACTCCTATAAATGGATATGGAGTATCTGATAAAGAAATGATTGCAAAAATTCCTAAAGAAGCATTTCATGTAGATGGAGAATTTGATTCAGAGCGAGTAAAAGAAGGTGAAGAATTAATGATGAATGATGCAGATGGAAATCAATTAATGGGCTTTGTGCAGGAAATCGGTAATGATTATGTGATTATGGATTTTAACCATCCTTTAGCGGATCACAATTTACACTTTGTTGGTGAAGTATTATCTATAAGAGAAGCTACTGCAGAAGAATTAGATCATGGTCACGTTCACGGGCCAGGTGGACACCACCACTAATATTTTAAAGGATAAAAACCTTCGAAGATTATTCGAAGGTTTTTTTATGCACTATAATTTCGAATCATAAAAAAAGCTATCTCATATGAGATAGCTTTTTTAATAATCATTCGTTGATTTTTACTATTGCTTAATCACTTTAATCATTTGTTGTTTATTATTTTCAACCACTTTTACAAAGTAAACTCCCGTAGTTTCATTATTAATGTCTATTTGGTGTTTGCCTGCTTCAAATGTTTCTGAAATAATTACCTGACCTAAAGCGTTTGTAACTGTTACTTTAGAAGTGTTTATTAATTCAATAGTAAATAATCCATTATTTGGGTTAGGGTAAACGTATATTGATGCATCAGTAGTTGCTATAGAAGCAATACCTGTACATAAACTAACATCCTGAGTAATAGTTGTCGTATTTGAACAACCATTCGCATCAGTTCCTTCTACGCTATAAGTTGTTTGCGATGTAGGAGTTACTTCAATATCAGCTGTATTTTCTGTTGTGCTCCATGTATAAGATGTTGCTCCTGTTACTGATAATGTTACCGTTTCACCAGTACACAATAAAGTAGTAGTACTGGTTGCCATAATAACTGGTAATGCGTTTACAGTTACTGTACTTACTGCTGTATTCTCACATCCATTTCCATCTGTTCCTGTTACTGTATATGAATTATCAGCAGTTGGCAATACAACATCACTGCCACCGGAATATGTATAAGTCAATGCTCCATCAGGAACAATTGTAAAAGATGCTCCTGAACAAATAGCACCACTATTAACTGTTAGTGTTGGTAATGCATTTACTGTTACTGTTGATGTATTACTTGCATTAACGCTACAACCAGTTAAATCACCACTTACAACATATACTGTATTAGTAGTTGGGCTAACAATAATAGTGTTTGAATTTTCACCAGTACTCCATGTATAAGTCGTTACACCATTAGCAGTTAAGGTAACAGAACTACCTGCACAAATAGTCTCTGAATTAACAACAATAGATGGTGCCGAACCTACCGTAATAGTTGCTGTAACAGCTGTTCCTATACAACCTTCTACAGATGTACCGCTTACTGTATATACTGCCGTTGCTGCAGGATTATCCGTAATAACATCTGAATTAGATCCTGTACTCCAAGTATAAGTATCAGCTCCACTTGCAGATACAGTTCCCGTAGAACCTGCGCATATTGAAGCAGATGTTACTGATATAGTTGGTAAATCGTTTACTGTTACCATTTGAGTAGTGGTGTTTTCACAGCCGTTTGCATCTGTTCCTGTTACAGTATAAGTTAACGTTGTTGTTGGTGTAAATGCTGTATTATTGGTTACACCACCAGTCCAAGTATAAGTTGATGCGCCTCCTCCATTTAAAGTGGTGGATGCTCCATTACAAATTACGGAGTTACTTGCTGATGCGGTTACTGTTGGTAAATCATTTACTGTTACCATTTGAGTAGCGGTGTTTTCACAGCCGTTTGCATCTGTTCCTGTTACGGTATAAGTTAACGTTGTTGTTGGTGTAAATGCTGTATTATTAGTTACGCCATTGGTCCATGTATAGGTATCAGCTCCGCCTCCATTTAAAGTAGTAGATGCTCCATTACAAATTACGGAGTTACTTGCTGATGCGGTTACTGTTGGCAAATCATTTACTGTTACCATTTGAGTAGCGGTGTTTTCACAGCCGTTTGCATCTGTTCCTGTTACGGCATAAGTTAACGTTGTGGTTGGTGTAAATGCTGTATTATTGGTTACACCACCAGTCCATGTATAAGTTGATGCACCTCCTCCATTTAAAGTGGTGGATGCTCCATTACAAATTACTGAACTAGTTACAGACGCTGTTACTGTTGGTAAATCATTTACTGTCACCATTTGAGTAGCGGTGTTTTCACAGCCGTTTGCATCTGATCCTGTTACGGTATAAGTTAACGTTGTGGTTGGTGTAAATGCTGTATTATTAGTTACGCCACCAGTCCATGTATAAGTTGATGCACCTCCTCCATTTAAAGTAGTAGATGCTCCATTACAAATTACGGAGTTACTTGCTGATGCGGTTACTGTTGGCAAATCATTTACTGTTACCATTTGAGTAGCGGTGTTTGTACTGTTACATCCAGCAACACTTGTTCCTGTTACGGTATATGTAATTGTAGTAGTTGGTGTAAATGATACACCATCTGTTACGCCACCAGTCCATGTATAAGTTGATGCACCTCCTCCATTTAAAGTAGTGGGTGCTCCATTACAAATCACGGAGTTACTTGCTGACGCCGTTACTATCGGTAATTCGTTAACGGTTATAACCTGAGTCGCCGTGTTTTCGCAATTATTTAAATCTGTTCCTGTTACGGTATAGGTTAAAGTTGTGGTTGGTGTAAATACTGTATTATTAGTTACACCATTTGTCCAGATATATGTATCGGCTCCGCCTCCTATTAGAGTAGTTGATTCTCCGTTACAAATTACTGAATTTGTTGAAGATGCTGTTACTATTGGCAAATCATTAACATATACCTCGCAAACTGTTGTATTTAAACTAACACATCCTTGTGCGTTAGTACCAGTAATCGTATACGTAGTTGTAACTGTTGGTGATACAACAAAATTACCACCGGAAATAGTATAAGTTGAAGCGCCAGCCGGAGTAATTGTATAAGAATTCCCCGAACAAATAACACCATCGTTTACTGTAATTGTTGGTGTATTAACTGTCACTACTTGTATTACCGGTAATGTTAAACATCCACTTGCATTTGTTCCGGTTACAGTATAAGTCGTCGTAACAGTCGGATTAAACGCTACTCCATTTGTTACGCCTCCTGTCCATGTATATGTATCAGCTCCGGAAGCTGTTAAAGTCGTTGATTCTCCATTACAAATTACCGAATTAGTAACAGATACTGTTAATTGAGAAACGCCTGTTGTCGAATAACCTGAAACTACTCCTCCTGGAGCAACCCAGTTTGAGGTAGTGCCTGTTGTTAATGCAAAAGCAGTAAGCGTACCATTATTAGTGTTCCCTGAAGCATCTATCAGACTTGTTTCGGTGGTATTAATTCCTGCATTAATACCTTGGTTAAAATGATAGTTAGCTAACAAACCTGTTGCCGTTGTTGGTATTTCGCAATTCATATATTCACTAATTTCGCAAGGTGTACGAACAACATTCCAAACACGAGCTTCGTCAATTGTACCATTAAATAAATTACCACCTGCAGTATAGGCTCCTATACGAACAGCATTACCACCTCCATAAGCAGGAACTGATGTATTAGTTGAAACAACTACACCATTTTTATATAATTTCAAAGTCGTAGTTGCTGCATCATAAGTTACTGCAATATGATACCATGTATTTGTTAATAAAGGCGTAGGATCCTGAACCTGAGTCCAAGCACCATTATGTCCTGCAGATAATAAACCACTCGGCACCCAAAGAGCATGCTGACCATCACCACCTCCTGAAATAACATTACTACTTCCAGTATGATTAGATACTTTTATCCAGGCTTCTTTGGTATATGTTGCAGGCAAAAAATTTCCACATGCCACATAATCTCCCGAACCGTCAAAATGAAGGGCGGCACCAGTTTGGGATTTAATTTGAGCACTTAGGATAAGTGTTAAAAAAAGTAATTGTATTTGTTTCATAGTTTTAAATTATTGAGGTGGTAAACATACAGAATTATACAGAAACAGCCCATTTTTTGGGACGAACGACTGAATAAAGTATATGAACAACAGATTAAATAAAGATCTTTTAATTATCCTTAAAAATATCTACGAGATTTTGCTGATATGTTCTTCCAACTGACAATTCTGTTTGGTTAATAATGATACTATTTGTTTTAATCTCTTCGATATGATTTTTATTCACCAATAATGATTTATGTATTCGAATAAAACAACTTGACGGTAACAATTCCTGCATTTGTAATAATCCTGAACGAATCACCCGGCGATTATCTTCTTTCAGAAAAATGGTAGTGTAATTCCCTTCTGATTTGAGCCATAAAATATGATCATGATACAATTTTACCATGATACGTCCTTCTTTAACCATTACTATTCCATTTTTGTTTTGATCAAGAATAGTATTGTACAAGCCCAGTTCAATTGCAATTAACAAATCTTCCTTTTTAAAAGGTTTCACAATGTATGCATTAGGTCTTGTAGGCTTTGCCTTCTCAATAACAGCTTTTTCGGTATGTGACGTAATATAAATAAACGGTATACAATATTTGGAATTTAATAAATGTCCCAGATCTATACCTGTTGGGTTGCCTATAGCAATAGCTGTTAATACAAAATCAATTTTAT
>JAEUTR010000391.1 GCA_016787365.1 Bacteroidia bacterium | reverse complement strand
TCTCCATAAACCGTAACTGGGATGTATCCTTTTTATCCACACCTTCTGTCGTTCTAACTATTAAAATTTTCATACTATCTATATAGGCATCAACCACACGAATACTTTTTTGAGTTTCAATGGATTTTAAAAGATAAGGCTTAGCCTCATAATTACCATCATTCACATAAGCTTCAAAAGCTTTTTGAACTCTTTCATTATTTTCGTCTAAAATCAATTTTGATTTTCCAATGCTTTCATCAACCATAACAAATCCCTGAAGGATTTCTTTTGATACATTTAGTGCTAATAGAGCGGTAAGTACTAAGTACATCATACCAATCATTTTTTGTCGGGGGGTTTCTTTTCCAGATGACATGTTGTGTAGTTTTAGTGAATAGTTAGTTGGTTTGGTTATTGATATAATGACGGATAGAAAAAATAGTAACAGTTAGTTTGTAAAAAAAATTTCACGGATAAATTATTAATATAAAACACATCCTTATCTTTGTTTAAATTAGTATGTATGCAAGTATTTAAATTTGGTGGTGCTTCCGTGAAAGATGCGGAAGGTGTAAAAAATGTAGCGGAAGTTTTAAAGCAATTTCATGGGCAAAAAATAACAATAGTTATTTCAGCGATGGGAAAAATGACTAATGCTTTAGAACGATTAGCAAACTCGTTTTTTAATAAAACCGAAAATGCAGAGTCTGTTTTAGAAGAAATAAAAAAATATCATTTAGACATTTGTCAGCAACTATTCCCATCTGCTTCTCATTCTATTTATACCGACTTAGAAAACACCTTTGTTGAATTATACTGGGCTATAGAAGACGAACCAACTCATGGTTTTGATTTTGAATATGATCAGATTGTAAGTATGGGGGAAGTGATTTCAACTAAAATTGTATCTGCATATTTAAATGATATAGGATTAACAAATAAATGGATTGATGCTAGAGGTATTATTCAGACAGACAATACATACCGTGAAGGAAAAGTTGATTTTGAACTAACAGAATCGTTGGTAAAAAGAGATTTAATTCCCGTATTTAATTCTATAAATATTATTATTACACAAGGCTTTATTGGTGGCACCTCAGAAAATTTTACGACAACATTAGGACGTGAAGGTTCAGATTATACAGCTTCAATTTTAGCCTATTGTTTAAATGCTGAAAATGTAACCATCTGGAAGGATGTTCCCGGTGTTTTAAATGCTGACCCTAAGTGGTTTTCTCATACCAAAAAAATTGATGAATTATCATACCACGATGCTATAGAATTAACTTATTATGGAGCAACTGTGATTCATCCCAAAACCATCAAACCTCTTCAAAACAAAAATATACCGTTGTATGTTAAGTCTTTTATAAAACCAAAAGAAAAAGGAACTGTTATCAGGGATGGAGAAAAACGGTTAAATATTCCATCTTATATTTTTAAAATCGATCAGGTATTAATTTCTATTCAGCCAAAAGATTTTTCATTTATTGCTGAAGATAATTTGAGTGATATTTTTGAATTATTTTCAAAGCATGGTGTAAAAATTAATTTGATGCAATTATCTGCGATCAGTTTTTCTGTATGTTGCGATAATAATGTTGAAAAAATAAATGCTTTAGTTACGGAGCTTCAAAATCAATTTAAGGTATTATATAATTCCGGATTAGAATTAATGACTGTTCGGTATTACACCCAAGAAATCATTGACATATTGACATCTCAAAAAATTATTTTACTGGAACAACGTAGTCGTTATACTGTTCAAATGGTAATGAAGAATGAAATTGCCGAATAAATTCTTACATTTAATCTATAGTTAATTCTAATGGCTTCAAAAACAGAAAATATTGGCGCACCTCCTGGAACGTTATTTTATAATGGAGAAATGCGAACCGATAGAATTAAAATTACATTAATTGAGTATAATGAAACGGAATTTTTTGAGAAAGAGTTTTACGATTTATCGGATTGCTTATCTCATGTAAAACCAAACATGGTAAAATGGTTGAACGTTGAAGGGTTACATAAACCTGAATTGGTAGAAGCCATAGGTAAATTTTACAATATACATCCTTTAACTATGGAAGATATTGTTCATGTTGATCAGCGACCAAAATTTGAAGATTATGAAAATTATGTGGTATCTATTATGAAAATGATAAGCTACACCACAGAAGTTAAATCGGAGCAACTATCCATTATATTATTAGAAAATACAGTTTTATCTTTTCAAGAACCCAACAACGGGGATGCTTTTGATATTATTAGAACAAGATTACGTCAATGCAAAGGCAGAGTTCGAAAATTAGGGGCAGATTATTTAGCTTACGCATTAATGGATGCCGTTGTAGATTGCTATTTTACTGCCATCGAAAAAATTGGTGATAAAATTGAAGAAATTGAAGAAGAGATTATTAGTGATAAGGACAAAAAATCTTTATTAGAATTATATCATTTGAAACGAGAGATGATCTACTTACGAAAGCAGGTTTGGCCAATGCGAGATATGATTAATAATATGATTCGTTCTGAAACTAATTTAATAAACTCGTCGAGTGATATCTATTTACGGGATTTAAATGACCATGTAACTCGCATTATTGATACCGTTGAAACCTATCGTGATTTATTATCAGGCATTATGGATATATACTTAAGTAGCAATGCCAATAAAATGAATGAAGTGATGAAGGTATTAACCATCATGTCTTCTATATTTATTCCGGTAACTTTTATTGCAGGTGTATATGGGATGAACTTTGAAAATATGCCAGAACTGAAAACACAAAATGGTTATTTTATTACATGGGGCATTATGCTTACCATAATTATTGGATTAGTGATTTACTTTAAAAGAAAAAAATGGATGTAACCATTTTATATAATTAGCTTATATTATAGTAAACCCTTAAGCCAACTCCATGTTGTAATTTAAATTTTGGTTCATAACCTAATCCAACTCTATCGTATGAAGGATTATAGAGTATTTGAACTGTATATTTTGGATTAATGTTTAAATTAATTCCAATCGCTCCAAATGCTCCAATTCCCACACCTATAAGGTATTTGGCACTGTAAAAATTATATGGAGCCTGATTGTAAACACTCATTAAATCAATTGTAATATTATTTTGACCACTATTGACATCACTATTTAAAATAGCCTGATTTTTTTGTGCTTTAGCCATAATAATATTAAGTCCGCCTTCCAATAAGAAATTGAGTTTTTCGTTTTTTCCAATAATTCTTTGATATCCCAACTGAAACATTAAACGCTGTTCGGCACCAACAATGGTAAACTGATTAATTCTTGCCTGACTAGAGACACCATTATTGAAACCATTATTGGTACTGGACGAACTAATGGTAAATTTTCCATTTACCAATAATTTGCTACCATTAATATTTAAGGTAATGCTTGCTTTTTTATTAATCTGGTATCTGGTATTTAATCCAACCAAATAAGTTGTGGTATACCTTAAATTGTTTGGCATATCAGCTTCATTAAAATACCAGTCTCCTGAATTAACGTTTAATAACTGGGCTATATAATCTGTACCGCCATTACCGCCACCATACACATTAACTATTTGATTATACAGTATACTGTTAGAAAAAGTATTACGTTGACCATTTTGATCAAAACCAAAACCATCATAAATGTATGCTGTATTTTTATTGGCCCAAAAAGCCCCAACATATAAACCAAGATGAAATCCTTTGTGTTTTACAAAAGCATGTGTTGTTGTATCATTTTCTTCGGATTCAGTATCCTGAGCCATTAAATTAAAGCTTGAAAAAACTAAAATAACAAATCCGATAATGGTTTTATTTATAATCATAATCAAAAGTAAGCTTAATTTATATTCATGAAAAAAGGATTCACGAAATTGTGAATCCTTTTTTATATTATTTATAATAAATTATGATTAGTTCATTGATTTTTCAATAGCTACCATTAGTTGTTTACGAGCCAGAAAAATTCTGCTTTTTACAGTTCCTAATGGCAATTGCATTTCGTGAGCAATTTCTTCATACTTAAAACCATTATAGTATCTTGTAAAAGGAATTTTGTATTGATCTTCTAAATTTTCAATTTTATTTAAAATATCTTTTGCCGCTAATCTCGATTCCGTTATATCCTGATGATTATTTTTAAAGGCTCTTGCCATAGCTAAATCAGCATTGGTTTGGATAATCTGTTTTGTTTTTACAGCTCTCCGGTATGAATTAATGAATGTGTTTTTCATAATTGTAAATAACCATGCTTTTAAGTTGGTACTGTCTTCAAATTTTTCACGATAGGTAATGGCTTTTACATAGGTGTCTTGTAATAAGTCTAAAGCATCGTCATTGTTGTGAGTTAAGCTTAAAGCAAAGTTTTTTAACGATTGCTTCTCGTTTAAAATTCGGGTATTAAATTCAATAGCTGTCATAATTAGTATATTTAAAATGTTTAATAATAAATTTAAAATGTTA
>JAEUTR010000327.1 GCA_016787365.1 Bacteroidia bacterium | reverse complement strand
CACTGTATTCAGGAAATACACGAGGTTTTTTTTGTTCAACAACTTTAGGGTTTTCCTGACATGAAAAAAATCCTAAAGCTATCATTAGCAAACTATAATAAAGTATTTTACGCATAAATTTATTTTTCTATTTCTTCTGTTGTTACATTTTGTAATCAGGTCTCATTTAGTTTGTGGTTTGATTTATTTTTGTAACTTATCAATGCGTTTCCTCTTCCTCTAACTTACGCTCAGGACGCATTTGAGGAAACAATAACACATCTTGTATAGATGGTTGATTAGTTAACAACATGCATAAACGATCAATTCCAAAACCAATACCTGCTGTTGGAGGCATGCCATATTCTAATGCACGTAAAAAGTCATAATCAATAAACATCGCTTCATCATCACCACGTTCCATTAATTTTACTTGTTCTTCAAAACGTTCGCGTTGATCAATAGGATCATTTAATTCAGAATAGGCATTTGCAATTTCTTTTCCATTAATCATTAACTCAAAACGCTCCACTAATCCGGCTTCAGATCTGTGTTTTTTAGTTAATGGACTCATCTCAACGGGATAATCAGTAATAAAGGTAGGTTGGATATAGTGTTCTTCGCATTTATCACCAAATAAAGTATCAATTAATTTTGCTTTACCCATGGTTTCATCTATTTCTAAATGCAAGGATTTGCAAACTTCTCTTAATTGCGCTTCATCCATTTTACTGACATCGTAACCTGTATGTTCTTTAATCGCGTCATAAATAGTAACGCGTTTAAATGGCGGTGCAAAATTAATTGTTTTGTCTCCTACTGTTAATTCAGTAGTTCCATGTAAATCCACAGCAATTTTTTCTAATAATTTTTCTGTGGTATTCATCATCCAAAAATAATCGCGATACGCAGCATAAAATTCTAATACTGTAAATTCTGGATTGTGTGTTCTATCCATCCCTTCGTTACGAAAATTACGACTGAATTCATATACCCAATCAAAACCACCAACAATTAAACGTTTTAAATATAATTCGTTTGCGATACGTAAATACAATGGCATATCCAACGCATTGTGGTGAGTTAAAAACGGGCGAGCCGCTGCACCACCTGGAATAGATTGCAATACTGGTGTATCAACCTCTAATGCGCCATTATCATTTAAGAAATTACGAATAGAGGAAATGATTTTTGTACGTTGCTCAAATGTTTTTTTAACTTTTGGATTAATAATTAAATCTACATAACGTTGACGGTAACGGAATTCGGGATCAGATACTTCGTCAAACGCGTTCCCATCAGCATCTGTTTTTACAACAGGTAATGGTTTTAAAGATTTGCTTAATAATTTAAAGGAAGTAACATGTATAGATGTTTCACCGGTTTTAGTAGTAAACACATACCCTTCAACTCCAATAATATCACCTAAGTCAATTAATTTTTTCCAAACAACATCGTACAACACTTTATCATCTTCATTCGGGCAAATATCATCTCTACGAACATAAATTTGAATACGTTCTGTGCTATCTTGTATTACTGCAAAAGCTGCTTTACCCATATCACGAACACTCATGATACGACCGGCTATGCTAATGTCTTTATAATTTAATTTATCACGCTCATAATTTTCTTTAATATCCTGAGCAGTTACATTTATTTTAAATTCCTGAGCAGGATACGGATCGATGCCTAAATTTTTTAATTCAGCTAATTTCTCTCTTCTTAATTCTTCTTGTTCACTTAGTTCTTGAAACATGTTTTGTAATTTTTTGCTCGAAGTTAACTAAATACTAAAGTTTACAGTTAAAGCTAAGGTTCTATCTATTCACAATTTATTAATACCAGATTATGTTCTATAAAACGTTTATCCATTAGATTTTATTTGCCGATGTTTCATAAAATCTCTAAAAAACACTTCAAAACACTTATTGAATCGAAAAATTAGTATATAAAAAAATATTTAATTATTTGATTATCAGATATTTGTAAAAATTCAAATAATTATTGTTTAA
>JAEUTR010000279.1 GCA_016787365.1 Bacteroidia bacterium | reverse complement strand
TATTGGCAATACAATTTCAGATTTTGATAATGAACTACAGGCTATGTGTCCGGGAAAAGCATCTACATCATCCACAATAATCACTTCTTGTTTTTGCCATGAAGTTCCGCACACACCTTTCCCTATATTTATTCTTGTACAGGCTACAGGACCTTGAAATGGGCCTAATACTAATTGGTTATTTTTAACCAAATAAAACCCTACCCAAAAAAAATTTAACCCAAACTTTAAAGCAGCACATATATTTGCCATGTTAGCAGTAACATCCGTTTCTCCCTCCACTAATGCTTTTATCTGAGGAATAAGTGATTGATATTTTTGTTCCTTTGTTGTTCCCTCTATATGAAGATCTTCTGCCATAATAAAATTATATATCTTGCGGTTAACTAAATTTGTTTATTTTTATATACAAATATAACAGTAAATGGTTTTTATACTTTTAAATTTATTTATATAAATGTTTCAATTTATACATATAGTTGTTACTTATTCTTATGACATAGGCATTACACATCTTATTGTTTTTTTTGCCATTGTTGTATTTTCTATATTTAAACTCCGGGATAAACGCTTAAAAAAATCAAAACAAGAGCTTGAAAGAATTGTTGAAGAAAGAACTGCTGCCCTAAAACACAAAGAACAGGAAATTACAGATAGTATACGGTATGCTTTAAGAATTCAGTTATCTATTATCCCAACTCAACAAAGGGTAAAATCTTTATTGCCAAAAAGTATGGTTTATTATAGGCCTAAAGATATTGTAAGTGGTGATTTTTATTGGGTTGATCGTATTGAAGATGAAGTATTGTTTGCTGCTGTTGATTGTACTGGACATGGTGTGCCGGGAGCTATGATGAGTGTTATTGGATTAAAATCATTAAACCAAGCCGTTCAAGATAAACAGCTCTCAACTCCTTCAGATATTTTACGATTTTTAGATATTGCAGTAAACGACACTTTAAGACAATCCTATGACCCTTCGGCCGTAAAAGACGGAATGGATCTGGCATTATGCAATATCAATTACAAAACACTTCTGTTGCAATACGCAGGTGCGTTTAACTCGCTTGTATTAATACGAAAAAATATCGCAACTAGTTATACTGTTACAAATAACCGAGAAACGTTTTATGGGAATGATTTATTGGAAATAAAATCTGATAAATGCCCTATAGGAAGCAACCCTGACGGAGTTGCCGATATTTTTACAAATCATACAGTTCAGTTACAAAAAGATGATTGTGTGTTCATATATACAGACGGCTATGCTGACCAATTTGGCGGACCGAACGGAAAAAAATTGAAATACAATAAATTAAAAGAAGTTTTAATAGAGAATTCCCATTTGCCAATGGACGAGCAATATAATGCTTTAGATAAAACCTTTAATGCATGGCGCGGAAATCAAGAACAAGTAGATGATGTTTTAGTAATTGGTGTTAAGATTTAAATTGCTTCAAAAGTATTTTATAGCTATTGTTCCTCCTGAACCTTTATTGAGTCAAATTCAAGACATCAAAAAAAATATTTTTAAAGACTATGGTACCAAGGGATCATTACTTTCTCCCGGACATATTACATTACATATGCCCTTTAGCTGGGAAGAAGAAAAAGAAGAAAAATTAATAGCATCCCTGCAGTCATTTAATTTTAATCATCATTTTCAAATCTCATTATACAATTTTTCATGTTTTGAGCCCAGAGTGATTTATATCAATGTAAATAACAACGAATCTCTTTTTGAATTACAAAGACAACTAGTTACTCATGCTAAAAAAAATCTACAATTATTTAATCAATCGGATGATATGAGAGGTTTTCATCCTCATGTTACAGTTGCGTTCAGAGATTTGAAGAAACCGGTTTTTTATAAGGTTTGGGAAGAATATAAAAACAAACATTTTACAGCCAATTTTGACTGTACCTGTTTTTGTATATTAAAGCACATCCATAATCAATGGGAAGTGTTTAAAACGATTGAGTTTAAAAAATAAAAAAGCCCTTGCAATATATTACAAGGGCTTTTTATTAATTATATTTCTTATTTTTTGATTAATACTTCATCAATCATACCATAGTCTTTTGCTTCCTGAGCAATCATCCAGTAATCACGATCACTATCTGCCCAAACTTTTTCATAAGTTTGTCCGCTATGTAATGCAATGATTTCATATAATTCTTTTTTCAATTTTTGAATTTCACGAGCAGTAATTTCGATATCAGATGCTTGTCCTTCAGCACCACCTAATGGTTGATGAATCATTATACGTGCATGTTTTAATGCAGTACGTTTTCCTTTAGCACCGGCACATTGTAATACGGCTCCCATACTTGCAGCCATACCTGTACAAATAGTAGCTACATCCGGTTTAATAATTTGCATTGTATCGTAAATACCTAACCCTGCATATACTGAACCACCCGGAGAATTTAAATAAATCTGAATATCTTTTTTAGAATCAACTGACTCTAAGAATAATAATTGAGCCTGAACAATATTAGCAACTTGATCGTTAATTCCTGTTCCTAAAAAAATAATACGGTCCATCATTAAACGAGAGAAAACGTCTAATACCGAAACATTTAGTTGTCTTTCTTCAATAATATTTGGAGTTAAGTTTCTAATTCCAGGAGTAATAGCAGACACATAACTATCATAAGTTAAGCTGCTGATGCCAACATGTTTAGTGGCGTATTTTTTAAATTCATTTTGATCAAACATAATCTGAGGTTTTTAGTTGTTAAACAAATATACTTGTTGAAATGAGTAAAGCCAAATGAATGCCAAAAAGTTTTTAACGTCAAAACGTCAGTAATATACTATTTGGGTTTTATGCTTTGTGAATGACAAAACAGATTATCGGGATCGTAGATTGATTTTAATGATTGAAGCTTTTCGTAATTATCTCCATAATATGATGTTTCATATGTAGGATTATTAAGTGATGGATAATTTATATATTGTTTGTTTATGCCTGCTTCATAAAACAAAGCCTGTATTTCCGAAAATTGATTTATATAGAACTCGTTTTTATCTTCATTTTGCCAGTATGATTGTAATTCTGACAAAAACTTACAAGAGCGGTAAGGAAAACTTGAAGTGGCTTTAAAATCTTCATTCATAATCTTTCCTCCCAAAGTATTTATCTGATAAATTAATCCTTTTCCGTTAATTACTTTATTAATAACATGCGGTATTACCTCACTGATGTCGTCAAAGTTATTATATAGTCCAACAGAAGCATTGTTAAACAGTATAGGTGATGTTTGACCACCAAACACTTTAAGGGCAGATGCTACATTTAATTTTCCTCCTTTTTTATAACTATCTGTCAGTTTTGAGAGTTCCTCATATAAAGTTTCTGTTTCAGGAGTTAATTCTTCAAAATTAGTGATGAGTATCGTAAGTGCTTTCCCATTTAAAACAAACGCAGAAAAACAATCATCAGGTAGGTGCTCTGCAATTTGAAACCAAAGTTTCATAATAGCTAATGTTCTCTCAACATCCAATTTATGTGCTTTAAATCGTGTGCTTTGAAAAAAATTAGGTGCGGGATGTGTACGAAATAAAAACTGAGTAACAACTCCATAATTTCCATTACCGCCACCTTTTAATGCCCACAATAATTCAGGGTGATCTTTAGATGTCAGCAATTTTCCTTCTGCATTTACAATTTCCAACTCAACAATACTATCACAGGTTAATCCATGTTTTCTACTAAAAAGCCCATAACCGCCTCCTAATGTTAGTCCCCCAACCCCCACTCCACTACAAGATCCGGCAGGTATAATTTTATTTTGTATCAATAGCTTTTCATAAAGTTCTCCCAATTTACATCCGGCTTCTACTTTAATTGTATCCTCATCCAAAAATTCAACACTATTTAATTTAGATAAATTAATCACCATTCCATCCATATTAGATGAAAATCCCTCAAAACAATGACCTCCACTTTTTATCGCAATTTTTAATTTATGCTCTTTAGCGCAAAGTACGGCTTCCTGAACCCCTTTTGTATTTAAACAAAGTGCTATAATGGCGGGATATTTATTGATTTTTTTATTAAATCCCTGTCTTAAACTATCGTAATCTTTGTTTTGTTTAGTAATATACAGAACATTTTCACTGTCAATTTTTTTATATACTTCTAGTGATTCATTTAATTTTGTTGAATCTTTTTTTTGTGAATCATTATTGTTATCCTCTTCCGTATGAATCCCACAGGATTTTAACAGAAAAGCTATTCCTGTAAAAGTGGTAATTTTAATAAATTCTTTACGGCTAAAATTCATTGATGAAGCTGTGTTTAACTTTGTGTAACATAAAAATACTATTGCTTTTCCAAAAAATCACTTTCTTTGTACTAAAAATTGCAAAAGTTACTCATATATATATGTCTTGTTCTTCTTGGTGTTCGTTGCGCTCAAATAACTCCATTAACCGGAGGCAAAAGAGATACAACTCCCCCAAAGGCATTATCCTATTCACCAGAAAATGTATCTCTGAATTTTAATTCCAAAACAATTGAAATTTTATTTGACGAATATATCTCTGTAAAAGATATTGCCAATCAGTTTATTATTACTCCTCAAACAAAAGAAACTCCCGACATTCAGGCATCTGGTAAAAAACTAAAAATTACATTCAACGAAACATTATTACCAAACACAACTTACAAATTAGCATTTGGTAATTCTATTGTAGATTTAAACGAAGCTAATGTGATACAAAACTTTGAATATATATTTAGTACAGGAACAACTATCGACAGCTTAAAATTATCAGGACGAGTTCTAAATGCTATCGATAAAAAACCAAGTGCACAAATATTGATTGGCTTATATAATTCAAGCGCAGGCGATAGTGTTATTTATAAGGAAAAGCCTTTGTATATAACCAAAACAAATGAAATGGGTAATTTTAGTTTTAATTACTTGCCGAATTCTTTATTTAAAATAGTTGGAATAAAAGATCAAAACAAAAATTTATTATATGATGGCTCTGAAGAACAAATTGCATTTACTAAAGAATTAGTAAAAACAAATGATACAGCTTCCTCTATAGCACTGACTTTATTTAAAGAAATTCCAAATAAGAGCTTTATTAAAAAAGTATTTTCTCCCGAATATGGAAAAGCTTACATTATATACAACAAACCTCAGCCGGATATAAAGAATGTTACAGCAGACGGCCTAATAAAATTTAATCAAACTGTTTTTAAAGATACTTTAATATTATATTATACAAATAAGTTTGATACGTTAGAAACATATGTTTCCTATAGTTCTAAAAAAACAGATACCTTATATATAAAGGTATTATCAGCCGTAAACGTTGATAAACTTGCTAAAAACAAATCCATTAAATATAATTTACAAAGTAACGTAACTTCATATCTTCCATTTTATGAATTACCAGCATTTGAATTAAATGTCCCTGTCGAATCGAAAAATATAGCTGATGAAAAAATATTTTTAATAGAAAAAACAGACTCTGTTTTAAAAAAGTTGCCATTTACAATTATAAAAGATAATGGCCTTATTCATTCTTTTAAAATACAATCAGATTTTAAACCTGAAACAAACTACACCTTAACTATACAAAAGGGTGCAATTACTGGAAATGACGCAAGAATGAATGATTCTTCAAATTATCAATTTAAAACTACTGCAATTGATGATTACGCTCAATTAAAAATGAAATTATGGTTTCCAAAAAAAGAAAACTACTTAGTTAGGTTATTAAATGAAAAAGAACAGTTAATTGCCGAAAGAACATTTGAATTTACTTTAACCTCAACTTCCGAAAAAATAATTGAGTATAAAAATTTAATTCCGGGTAATTATTTTATGACAGTTGTTGAAGATGTCAATAAAAATGGGCTTTTTGACACAGGTGATTATTTTTTAAATATTCAGCCGGAAATAATTTTTATAAATTCAAACCCTATAAAATTATTAGCAGGGTGGGAAATTGAAAATGAATGGATTATAAAATAATTCCTCCGGTAAATTATTTTTTAAAAAAATTATTTTTTTTCAATGCCTATTTTCAACTTTAAAAGTTTAAAATACAGTGCGTGCATTATTCATAAATGATTCCACTTCATCAACAAGCTCTGTAATTACCTTTAAAATCAATAGTTACAGAGCATTGTATTTTTTTTATAATTTCTAATTTCACATAATGCTAATTTTAAGTGCAGAATAAAAAAATGGTATTAACAATTTCAACATTTTTATGTTAATAAATTAACTGACTGAAAATTAGTTAGCGTTAATAATTTTATTTACTTCGTAGTAACAAAAATCTTAAAAACAAAAAACCATGGCAACAACTAAAAAAGCAGCTCCTAAAAAAGCAGTGAAAAAAGCAGCTCCTAAAAAAGCAGCAGCTAAAAAAGCAGTGAAAAAAGCAGCTCCTAAAAAAGCAGCTAAAAAAGCAGTAAAAAAAGCAGCTCCTAAAAAAGCAGCTAAAAAAGCAGCTCCTAAAAAAGCAGCAGCTAAGAAAAAGTAATAAAAGCCCCGCATTAGCGGGGTTTTTTGTTTAATGCCACTACTTAAATAGTGGCATTATTATTTTTGTAACACATGTGTTTGCACTATATTTGTTCAACAAACAAAAAACGTATTATTAAATAAGTAAATGCTATTAAAAATTAATTTTAATAATGTTTAAAACAACTAAAACAAATCTTATGAAAAAACTACTTACATTTTTATCGATTATTACTTTATCAATAGCAATTTCATCTTGCGGCGGTAAAGACGCAAAACAAAACATTGAAACTCCTGCCGGAATGGTTGCGTTAGATTTAAGTAAATACGGAAAACAGTTTTCTGTTTTTGTTCCTGATACAACTGCTGCCAAATTAGAAGTGATTGAACAAAGTTGGGGTGCATTAGAAATAAAAGTTGGAAAAGGGTTTCATATTTCTATTACAGAAGATCCGGGAGATATTGAATTAAGAAAAAGTGACATCAAATCAAATGACGTGAATATTTTTAAAGCATTTGTTATTGAAGAGCCTTTAACGATTATGTGGGAAAGCGCAATTACCAAACCTGAATTTCATTTTTACACTATTCAGAAAATTGGCAATAATACTTATGTGTTTGAAGATGTTGTTCCTGCAGATGGAGAACCTTTAAGTAAAGAAGCTATTCAAAAAATGTATGATTCTGCAAAACAAATTGTAGAAAAACCGGCACCGGATGCATAACAGAGGTATTGATTAAAAATAAAAACCCCAGTTGCAAAACAACTGG
>JAEUTR010000222.1 GCA_016787365.1 Bacteroidia bacterium | reverse complement strand
ACAGTTTCGTTGCCATCTTTATCTACACTTTGTTGATCTTGCATAATAGTAGCCACCGGTTTAAAAGCCACATTAAGGTAAATATCTTGTCCGTTACTAATACCACCTTGTATACCGCCACTATGATTGGTTGAGGTTGTTATCTTTTTGTTGTCCTTGACTTGCCCTTCGACTCCGCTCAGGGTGACACCCGAACTGACAAAAGAATCATTCAATTCAGAACCTTTGAAGTTTATGGAATTAAAACCTTCACCATACTCAAAACCTTTTACTGCATTAATGCTTAGCATAGCTTTTCCTAAATCGGCATGTAGTTTATCAAAAACAGGTTCTCCTAATCCAATTGGAGTCCCTTTAATTACACAACTCACAATACCACCAATGGTATCTCCTTCTTTTCTAATGTCTTCAATATAGCTTATCATTTTGTAAGCTGTAGCAGCTTCAGGGCAACGAATAATAGACTCTTCGGTTTTAGATAAATCTAAATCTTGATATTTTTTTTCTAATTTAATATGGCCTACCTGGCTTACATATGCCTGAATTGAAACGTTGAGGTGTTTTAAATATAATTTGGCAATGGCACCACCAACAATACGGCAAGCAGTTTCACGGGCAGATGAACGCCCGCCACCACGATAATCTCTAATGCCATATTTTTCCTGATAGGTAAAATCTGCATGAGAGGGGCGAAAGGCGTCTTTAATATGTTCGTAGTCGTTAGATTTTTGATTGGTATTTTCAATCGTAAAGCCAATAGGATGCCCTGTGGTTTTACCTTCAAAAATGCCAGAGAGGAATTTTACTTCGTCTTCTTCTTTACGTTGCGTAGTAATATGTGATTGACCTGGCTTACGACGTTGTAATTCAAATTTTACAAAGTCTAAATCAATTTCTAATCCTGCAGGGCAACCATCAATAATGCCGCCTAAAGCCACACCATGACTTTCGCCAAAGGTGGTTAATCGAAATAAAATTCCAAAAGTATTACCAGCCATGATGTAAAAATAACCATTTTGCTTAAATGTAGCTTACTTTTAACCACATAGGGACATAGAAAAAGAGGTTGTTATAGAAAACTAGTTTTTTACATAGTTTTTTCTATCTTAAAGCATAGCGACTATGAGCACTCTATTCTATATAAAATCTATGTTTCTATGTGGTTATATATTGATAATTTGCTTTAACTTGCATGCTTGAAATCCTATTATTATGTCAAGACTATTAATTAAAAATATAAAATCCCTAGTGCAAGTTCGTGATACGGTTGTATTGAAAGTAAGTGGAGCTGAGATGAAAGAATTGCCTTGTATTGAAAATGCTTGGTTAGCAGTGGATAATGGATTAATAGCGGATTATGGTTCGATGGATGATTTTCCTGGAATTGAAGATTGGAAAGGATTAGAAATAATTGATTGTGAAGGCAAAATTATCATGCCTTGTTATGCCGATAGTCACACACACATTGTGTATGCAGGTAATAGAGAAGGGGAGTTTGTTGATAGAATTAATGGATTGAGTTATGAGGAAATATTTATACGAGGTGGTGGTATTTTAAATTCTGCTAAAAAATTAAGTGAAGCTACCGAAGATGAGTTGTTTGAGCAAGCGATGGTACGTTTAAAAGAAGTGATTAGTCAAGGAACAGGAAGTATTGAAATTAAAAGTGGTTATGGATTAAGTGTGGAAAGTGAATTGAAAATGTTGCGTGTGATTAAGCGGATTAAAGATTTGAATTTAATTCCAGTTAAAGCAACCTTTTTGGGAGCTCATGCTTTGCCATTAGAATTTAAAAATAACAAAGAAGGGTACATCAATTTGATTGTGAATGAGATGTTGCCTAAAATAGCAGCTGAGCAATTGGCTGACTTTATTGATGTGTTTTGTGAGCAAAATTATTTTACCCCCGAAGAAACTGAATTTATTT
>JAEUTR010000162.1 GCA_016787365.1 Bacteroidia bacterium | reverse complement strand
CTAAACATCCATGACTTGGCCCATATCTATTCTCAGATATTCTGCCATTTTAATCCACATCTTGTTATTACCGAATTGCTCCATAATAACGGACTGTTTTTTATTGTCATCTGCACAGCATTTATAATATTACTATTTTTAAAAGAAGCCAACGAAGAGTTTGCTTTGATGAATAAAATAAAGGGATTTAAAATTATTTATAAACCTGTTTTTTATATTATTTTATTAGTAAGTTTATTTTTACTGGGAAATTTCAACGCAGAACAATTTATTTATTTTCAATTTTGATAAAAAAAATAATCATATACACTGTAGTTGTTATTGCATTAACATATGCATTGCAATGGTTTGTTTTAGAAGGTCTTCGAAGAAACAAAGAAGGCATTTACGAAAAATACAATACCATTTTTTTAAAACAAAACTCCTACTCTACTATTATGATGGGATCGTCAAGAATGTTTATGCATCTGGACAATAATTTATTTGATTCTTTAACGCAATCCAACTCCTATAATATTGGTTTACCGGGCGCAACCATGCGATTGTCATATGCCTGTTTAAGAGCATACTGTGTAAAAAGTAAAATACCTCAACAAGTTTTTTTGGAATTAGATTACCAAATCAGTCATATCACTACGGATACTATCTATAATTTTTCGACGTATTTTCCTTTTTTACAAAACGAGGTCTTATATCAACAATTTAAAACTATAGATAAACGATTTGTACAATTTAAATATAATCCGTTTTACGAATTACCATTTTTAGGAATTAATTCACTAAGTGCTTCTTTAAATGGATGGACGAAACGTTCAGGTTACTATGATCATTATTTTAAAAAGGGATTTTTTAAAAATGAGTTATATGACGATTATAATCATGTATTAAGAATTAATAAAGACAAAACCATGAGTGAGGAAACAAAATCCTACCTAGATTCAACGGTGGTTTTTTGCAAAAAACATCAAATAAAATTATTTTTTACCATGTCACCAGCATATAAAGATGCTATTAATGGTTTAAAACACAAAGAAACCATTATCAAACAATTTGAAGATTTAGCTAAAAAAGAAGGGATTACAGTGTTTAATTACTCTAAAGACAGCCTTATAAGCAACAACAAAAGCTATTTTGAGGACAGTTTTCATATGTTGTATCCTGGTGCCCGAATTTATACTCAAAAAATAGCACAGGATTTTAACAATATTCCACGTTAAAATGCGTTTTTAGGTTAATCGGATTTAGAATAAAATCCTTAACTTTAGGCTGATTATGAAGAACTTAGTTGTTTTATTTTTTATTACCATTTCGTCTGTGGCATTTGCTCAGGTAGCAAAATACAGTAATGAATTTTTAAGTGTTGGGGTTGGCGCTCGTGCACTCTCTATGGCTAACGCCAATGTAGCGTCTGTAAACGATGTTACTGCCGGATATTGGAACCCTGCGGGTTTACAATTACAAAAAAGTAATTTACAAATTGGCTTGATGCACGCCGAGTATTTTGCAGGAATTGCCAAATATGATTTTATTGGTGGATCTAAACGCCTTGATAGTAATAGTGTTGCAGGTATCACTTTTATCAGATTTGGTGTAGATAATATTCCCAATACAACCGAATTAATTGATGCTAATGGAAATGTAGATTATTCTCGATTAAAATCCTTTAATGCAGTAGATGCAGCCGTTTTACTGTCATACGCTAGAAATATAACTCAAGTTAAAGGTCTTAAAATTGGAGCTAATGCAAAAATTATCAGAAGAAAATTGGGTGATTTTGGTGGTGCCTGGGGATTTGGATTAGACGCTGGTGCTATGTATGATTTTAAAGAGTGGAGATTTGCCGCCATGGCACGGGATATTACAGGAACCTTTAATGCATGGACTTATAATTTATCAGATGATGTAAAACAAACTTATGCCATTACCGGAAATGACATTCCTAGTAATTCTATTGAAGTTACTGTTCCGAAATTAATTTTAGGTGCTACCAGAACTTGGTATGTTTGGAAAAACAGAATTTCTATTGGTGGCGAAATTAATTTCATCAATACTTTTGACGGGAAACGTAATACCGTAGTAAAAACAAAAGCATGGAGTATGGAACCGGCATTTGGTCTGGAAGTTGGCTACAAAGGATTTATATTTTTAAGAGGTGGGCTTGGCAACATACAAAAGGCAAAAAATGTATTAGGATCTGATATTACCACAGTTCAGCCAAATATCGGCGTTGGTATAAAATATAAAATTTTTGCATTAGATTATGCTATGACAAATATTGGAAATGTGTCTACATCTCTTTATTCGCACATATTTACCATAAAAATTGATATCGATAAAAAATTAATCAAATGATAAAACGGTTATACATTTTATGTTTTGTAATATGTTTGGCAGCCAATTTATCTGCCCAAAAATATGGTAATGAATGGATAGATTATACCCAGAAACATTACCGCATCAGTATTCCTAAAACAGGATTGTATAGAATTAATTTTACCACATTAACCAATTCCGGAATTCCATTATCAACCATTAACCCTAAAAATTTTCAGCTATTTATAAAAGGTGAAGAGCAGTACATTACTGTAAATGGCGAGTCTGATAACGTTTTTAACACTAATGATTACATCGAGTTTTTTGCGAAGAAAAATGATGCGGGATTTGATTCAATTGCGTACCACAATATTTTAAGGTTACCTAATCCTTATATTGCTTTATTTAATGATACAAATTATGCCTACTTAACTTGGAACAATTCAATCAATAACAGACGAGCTTCTGTTGAATCTGATGTAAATTTTTCGGGCTACACTCCATCTTCTTATGTTTATTCCGAAAAAATTGAAGCCTATTCAATTAACTACTCTCTAGGAACAACGTTTCTGGATGTTATTTCTGATCCCAGATTTGTGGAAGGAGAAGGTTACGGAACACTCATTAACAAAGGACAAAATGTGCAAACAAATTTTGGAAATCTAAATGTATTTCAATCTTCAGTTTTGCCGGTATATATGAAAATCAGTTTCTCAGGTACTACCATGAATTATGTACCTGATATAGACTTTGATCACGAATTAAAAATTGAATACCTTGATAATGGAGGAAATCTTCAAATATTAAACGACACCACCTTTTATGGGATTAAACATCTGGTTATAGAAAAGCAACTGAGTTCTGATAAATTACAAAACAACTCCTTTCTTAAAGTAACCAACGTTAATAATTCTCTTTTTGCAACTATTAATAACTCTACTAACTTACATTACATTTATCTTAAATATCCACAACTTCCTGATTTTTTAAACACATCCGAAAAATTATTTTTTGTAGACAATAGCAGTGGTGTAAAAAGTTATTTAGATATTCAAAATGTAAATATAGGTGCTTCTCAGGTTATTTTATACGATTTAACCAATCACCGTTATATTACCGTTGTTGCTAATGGTAATAATGTTAAAGCATTAATACCAAACGGTAGCGGACAAAAACAATGCTTTTTAACTACAAGCGCAAATATTAATAATGTTACAACCTTAACACCTGTTAATCAAACCGGGTTCTTTGTAAATTACAAAACAACAAATACAGACCCCGCATTTGTCATTATTTATCATAAAAATTTGTCTGCATCTACTGATGAATATAAACAGTACAGGCAAAGTCCGGCCGGAGGTTCTAATCATGTTATTCTGGCAAATATAGATGACCTATATGACCAGTTTGCATACGGGAATATAAAAAATCCTTTAGCTATCAAAAATTTCGCAAAATTTTTAAGTGATAGTTTACCTGTTCCTCCCAAATACTTATTTCTGATAGGAAAATCCATAAAAAATAATTTAGCAAGAGCAAATGCATCAAACTGGGTAAACAATAAAATTCCTACAATGGGAAATCCTGCTTCTGATAACCTTTTAACTACGGGAATACATGGCTCTAATTCAACAACACCATTTATTCCAATAGGTCGTATTTCTGCAAAAAATGATTTAGAAGTAAGGCAATATTTAAATAAAATCGTTGCTCATGAATATGGCTTGGCTCAAATGCCCCCCGAAGATTGGCATAAACATATATTACACTTTAGCGGCGGCGCTGATTTACCTCAACAACAAGCGTTTGAAGCGTACTTAAAAACATTTGGAGACATCATAAAAGACACTTTGTTTGGAGCCAAGATATTTAGCTTCCAAAAAAACACAACAGCTCCTATACAAATAACAGTAAGTGATTCGGTAACAAGATTAATTAACTACGGTACATCCCTTATTACATTTTTCGGACATGGTTCAGTTGGTGGATTTGATCAGGCTATTGATGACCCAAATGCATATAGCAATAAAGACAAGTATCCCTTGTTTATTGCTAATTCATGTTATTCGGGAGATATTCATTTACCTGAAGCAAATAGTGCCAGCGAAAATTTCACATTAATTGATCAAAAGGGAAGTATCGCGTTCATTGCTTCTTCTTCATCTGGAGTTGTAAACCCTCTCTATTACTATTCATATGACATGTATCAATCACTAGCACACGAAACCTATCACAAAGGTGTTGGCGATGCGATTAAAAACACATCCTACAAAACTTCCAATTTCAACAATCAATTACAGGAAATTACGAGTTTAGAAATGACCTTAGAAGGAGATCCTTCGGTAAAATTAAATGCCTTCTTAAAACCTGATTACGAAATAAAAAATTCATATGTTTCATTGGATTCTCATACCTATACTGATTCTATAGGTGTAACTATCCAAATAAAAAATAATGGGAAAGCGATTGCCGATACTTTTATTGTAAGAACCGAACGTTACTTTCCGAATGGAGATTCTACAACCTACTTGCATAAAATAAAAGCACCTTCCAATAATACTACCTTAAAGTTTTTTGTATTAAAAGATTTTGAAAAAGGCGTTGGGCTAAATAATTTTAAAGTATTCATCGATTCATACAATGAAATTAGTGAGCTGGCCGAAAATAATAATTCAACCACAGGAACTGTAGATATATTTATATCCGGAGGAGATATATTACCCGTTTACCCGTATAAGTATGCTATTATTCCCAAAGTATCGCAAATTACATTAAAAGCAACCACCGCCGATCCTTTTGCTCCGAATATGAATTATAAAATTCAACTCGACACAAATGATACATTTATCAACCCTATAAATTCTGCAATTATTACCAGTATCGGTGGAGTTGTAAAATGGACAGTAAATTTACCATTTGACGATAGCACTGTCTATTTCTGGAGAATAACTAAAGATTCGGTTTTGGCAACAGATAATTTTAACTGGAGAGAGAGTTCTTTTCAGGTTATTGGAAGTAAAAATGGCTGGGGACAATCTCACTTTCACCAATTTAAAAACGATAAATACCGATTTATAAAATATAAAAAAGCAGATCGTTCTTTTGAATTTAAAGATGATGTAACCGCCATAACCTGCCGCACCGGTTTTGAAAGTGAAAATTTAAGATGGGATCAGATTTCTTATTTTGTTAATACAACGTTAGAGCATGTTTGGACCTGCGCTTATAACGGATGGTCAATTGCCGTATTTGATTCTATTTCCGCACAACCTAAACCATCGCTTCAGCCATTCCCGGCTACAGGAGCTCAGGGATTTGGCCCTGCGGGGAATTGTCACTGTGATGGCACAAGACCCTTATATGCATTTGATTTTGGTTCTTCTACAGCAAACTGTGGAATAACCTCTGACTGGAAAGATAAGTTAGAAAACTTTCTTAATAGCTTAGCTCCAAATTCAAAAGTACTGGCTTACTCGCAATCAAATCATCAGGCGTCAACCTATTCAAGCGGGTTAATTAATGCCTTTGCAAAAATTGGAGGAGATGTAAGTAATTTACCGGATACAGTATCTTCTATTATTTTTGGAGTTAAAAAAAATATACCTTCAGCTGGTCAGGCTCATCAAATAATTGGAGCAAATCGTAAAAGTGTATTGCTTTTAAATGATTCGATTACAACTAATTGGACCAATGGTTATATAGCATCCGAAATTATAGGTCCTGCACAAAAATGGAACAGCTTACACTGGAAAATAGAATCGTTGGAATTTCCATCAAAAGATAGCATCTTATTGAAAATAGTAGGAATAAAAGCCAATGGTGCCATTGATACAATTAGTTCCACTTTCCCAAGAGACAGTTCAGATATTTTGGATTTGTACAATTATGTATCTGCCTCTACTTATCCTAAAATACAGTTAATAGTATTTATGCGCGATGACCAATTTAAAACATCTGCTCAGTTAAAAAAATGGCAGGTTTTGTACGATCCTGCTCCTGAATGTGCTATCAATCCTCAGCTGGGCTTTGCTAATAATTCTTCTCTGCAAGCAATTCAGGAAGGTGATAATTTGATTGTTCACTTACCTATCGAAAATATTGGATCAGTCCCATTTACAGACAGTTTAGTTGTGTCGTACTGGATTGAAGATGCGAACCGAGTAACACATTTACTCCCTCAAAAACTAAAAGCAAATCCTTTTATTCCGGCACAAATAATTATTGATACCATAAAATTTGATAGCCACAAGTATCCGGGTTTTAATTATCTGTGGATTGATGTGAATCCTGAAGCAAATCCAAGACATCAATTAGAGCAGTACCATTTTAATAATGTTGCCAGAGTTGGATTTAATGTAAGCAAAGATAATATGAATCCATTATTAGATGTGACATTTGATGGTACGCATATTTTAAATGGAGACATCATTTCATCTAAACCCCACATTTTAGTAACACTAAAAGATGAAAATAAATTTTTGGTATTAGATGATACAGCTAATTTTAACGTATTTATAAAATACCCAAATCAGGCAAGTGAAAAACGATTATACTTTAGCAATACCTTGCAATTTACTCCTGCACAATTACCTAATAATTCATGTAAAATTGAGTGGAAGCCTGAATTTACAGAAGACGGTAAATATAAATTAATTGTTCAAGCAACAGATAGAAGTAGAAATGTATCGGGTGCAACTGATTACAATATTCAGTTTGAAATTCTAAACAAACAAACCGTCACAGAGGTATTAAATTACCCTAATCCTTTCAGTACCGCTACAAGATTTGTGTTTACCTTAACGGGTAGTGAAATTCCGGATATTTTCACTATTCAAATTATGACAATAACCGGAAAAGTAGTAAAAGAAATTACAAAAAATGAATTAGGTAATTTGCATATTGGCCGCAATATTACAGAATATGCATGGGATGGGAAAGATGAGTTTGGTGATAAGCTAGCTAATGGTGTTTATTTATATAAAGTGATTACCCGCCATAATGGCAAAGCGGTTGAGAAAAATGCAACTGATGCCGATTCATTCTTTAAAAAAGGAATTGGAAAGCTTGTGATTATGAGATAATCAGTGAATTAAGTACTTTATCTTTTAATACAAATACACTCACTAAATCAGAAGATTGTTGCAATATGTTTTTTTGAATATCAGATTCAAATCCTAATATACTAATTGCCTTTTCCTCTGCCTGCTGTCTAGTAATGTCTTCTGGAATAAAAATAGCATCACTTAACTTTTGTATTTTCAAACCTTTATCTTTTAAGTCTTCTAATTTCAGGATCATCCAACTTAATGCAAAAAAAGCATCATGATTAAACTCAATAACAGAAATGTTTTTTGGCCTTTTGGGTAATATATTGTACGGTGAATTTAAAACATCCTCAGTAAAATAATTGATTTGAAATTTAATTTTAGTTTGTGTTTTTTTTAATTGTATCAACCCATTTAAGGCTTGGGCGTAAATGCTAAACCACCTTAACTTCCTTCTTAATTCATGAACTTCTTCTTCAATTTTTGTAAACTGGAATTTAGATTTTTCCAGAAAACTAAAAATCGCATCAATCTCCTTAAGGATTGTAAATCTTAACTTATCCAAATATTCCTTGTTATATTCAATATTAAATTCACTTATTTTATGATCAAACGAATTTAATTTATTATTGAGCCAATCTTTTGCAATTAATCGTTGATTACATTTTTCAGTAAAATTATTAGCATTGACTCTAAAATATTTTAAAACCTCTTTTGATACTTTTTTGTTTGTTTTAAATTCATTTTCAAGAGTCATATATTGGTCAATTTCTCCAAATACATCTTCTAGTTTTTTAAACCGTTTATTCCATTTATAAAACAACTTGTCATTAAATGCTTTATTATGAATTCTTGTTAAGGCTTCTAACATAAACAATATAGTTCTTGCATCATTTTCGTGCAGCCAAAGTGCAGGATTTTTTTGTTGAGAAGCCTTTACGAATAGTTTCTGTAATTTATTACTGTAAAATAAGAAAGGGTTAAATTGAGCCATAGTTTATATTTTAATACCAATTACACAAATATCGTCTACCTGCTCTAAATTACCTTTCCAGGTTTCAATAGTATGATTCAATATTTCTTTAATTTCATTTAGTGGAAGATGAGCGTTAGTATATAACAACTCTTCTAATTGCTTATACTTAAATTTTTTGCCTTTACTTCCTCCAAACTGATCTGCAAATCCATCTGTTAAAGTAATAACCAAATCATCCTTTTGAATATCAATCACATATTCTTCAAATAATTGATTGGCATTATGTCCTGCTCCAACAGGCATCTTATTTGACTTAGAAACGATTAATTGATTATTACGAATTATATAAAAATTATTATTGGCATTAGAATAAATAAGTTTCATTTGACGATAATCAAAACTACATAAACAGCAATCCATTCCATCTTTAGTTTCAATTAAGCTTCCTTCGGGATTCAACGTTTTAATAATATCGTTTCTTAATAAATTTAAAATCTCCGCAGGGCTTGAAATACCTTTTTCGTTAACTATTTCGTTTAAAAAATTCACTCCCATCATACTCATCATTGCTCCCGGCACACCATGTCCGGTACAATCTGCAGTCATTACTATAAATTTATTTTCATGATTTAAGGCCCAGTAAAAATCACCACTTACAATATCTTTTGGTTTAAATAAAATGAAAAAATCTCTGGTATGTGATCTAAAATAGTTTTCACTCGTTAAAATACTTTGTTGTATCCGTTTAGCGTAATTAATGCTATCCACAATTTCTTTATTTTTAACTTCCACCAACTCTTTCTGATGATTAATTTCCTTGTTAAATGCCTCCAGATTACTATTTGTTTTTTGTTTTAAAACATTATTACGGTATAATATCACCAAAACAAAAGCCAGAATTATAATTCCAAATAAAGCGATACTTAAATAAATTTTCTTTTTATGATTTTCAGCTTCGTTCAGTTTTTGTTTTTCCCCCAATAACTCAATTTCTTTTTCTTTCTTTTCACTTTCATATTTAGCTTCCGCATTTTTTACCTGCTGAATACTTTCGCGATTTAAAGCACTATCCTGATACATTTTAAATTCTTTGAAAAAACGCAAGCTATTTTTATAGTCTCCTATTTCTTCATAATACTCACTTAAATAATGGGCACTTGTTTCCAAAGAAGGAATATCGCCGGTTTGTTTTGAATAAATCCGTGACTCGTTTAATGCTTCAATGGCCTTTGGTATATTTTGTTGTAAATAATAAGCATCACTTAATTGAACATAAGCATGAGCTAATGTATACACATCTTTTATTTGTTTGGTAATATCAACAGCCTTTAAAGCGTAGAATAAACATTTTTCTTTATTCTTTAATTCATAGTTGATATCAGACAGAGAAATATAATTATTAGAAAGCCCTGTCTTATCATTATTCTTCAAATTATAATCAACACACAGATTTACATAGTATAATGCACTATCCAGTTTTCCATAAAGTGAATAAATTCCTGAAATATTACTATATGCCACTACAGGAATTCTTTTAGTTTTTCCTTTGGTAGCTGCCTCTACACTTTGAAGATAATAAGACAATGCTCGTTTACTGTCTCCTTGCTTACTATATAAATTTCCGAGAGAATTATATAATGCCACCTGAGAACCAATTTGATTATACTTTTTAGCATAATTTAATCCTTCTAAAAATAAAGTTAAGGCTTTGGCGGTTTCTGCCATATCAGCATAAACAGCTCCCTGCGTATTAAAAATACGTGAAAAAGCCCTTTCATAATTTAGTTTTTTAGCAAGCTCATACGCCTGCTGAGAATAATCAATTCCTTTCTGTAAATTGGTATAACTTATATCCCAGGCAATATTATCTAACAAAATAACCTTGTTGGTATCTTCCTTGGCTATTTTCAGAACATTTATACAGGAATCAATATTTGAGCCTTGTCCTGCTACTTTCTTACCAATTAGTATACAGAAAAAAACGATTAAATATGTAACTATTCTTAAATTCATCTTTTTAAAGCTACTAGTTTTTTCTTAAAAACAGTTTAAATTTTATATTTATCTTTACGCCCTATGGAAAAAAGAGTAAGATTACGTTTTGCGCCGAGTCCAACCGGTGGTTTACATATGGGAGGTGTTCGAACAGCCTTATTTAGTTATTTATTTGCAAAAAAACATGGCGGTGACTTTGTACTTCGTATTGAGGATACCGATCAGACACGTTATGTAAATGGCGCTGAAGAGTATATTATTAATGCCTTAAAATGGTGTGGTATTGAGCCTAACGAAGGTGTTGGCTTTGGTGATGGTCCGTATGCGCCATACCGCCAAAGTGAAAGAAAAGAATTAGGTATTTATAAAAAATATTCTGATCAATTAATTGCATCAGGACACGCTTATGTTGCTTTTGACACCTCAGAAGAATTAGACGAAATGCGTAAGCGTTTAGAAGCTGCTAAAGTGGTTGCTCCTCAATACAATGCTATTACTCGTCAAAACATGCGTAACTCATTAACGTTACCAGAAGATGAAGTAAAAAAATTAATGGATAGTGGTGCGCCTTATGTGGTTCGTTTAAAAGTACCACGTAACGAAGAAATTCGTTTTCACGATATCATTCGTGGATGGGTAACAGTAAACTCTAGTCAGGTGGATGATAAAGTATTATTAAAGTCAGACGGTATGCCAACATATCATTTAGCGCATATCGTAGATGATATTGAAATGAAAATATCTCATGCCGTGCGTGGCGAAGAATGGTTACCTAGTGCTCCTTCTCACATTTTAATTTACCGTTATTTAGGACTAGAAGAAGATATGCCAAAATTAGCTCACTTACCTTTAATCTTAAAACCGGATGGTAATGGGAAATTATCTAAACGAGATAAATCGGGGTTACCAATGTTTCCATTAGATTGGTTTGATGAGCGTACTGGAGAAAAATATGTTGGATACAGAGAATCAGGATTTACGCCAGATGCTTTCATTAACATGTTAGCATTATTAGGCTGGAATCCTGGTGATAACCGTGAGATCATGAGCAAAGAAGAATTAATTGCTAATTTTTCGTTTGAACGTGTGAATAAATCTGGTGCTAAATTTGATCCCGAAAAAACAAAATGGTTTAATCAGCAATATTTAAGAATGCAAACAGATGAACAATTAGCGGATTCTGTAATGCCTTTATTAGAAGCAAAAGGAATTAAAAAAGATAAAGCCTATGTTACAGAATTTTGCCGATTGATTAAAGAGAAAGCACATTTTGTAACTGAATTTTATGATTTAGGTTCTTACTTTTTTGCAGCGCCAACCGGCTATGATGAAAAAGTGATGGCTAAAAAATGGAATGAAAATTCAAAAGCAACTTATACTAAATTAACTGAAAAGCTAAGTGCTTTAAATACTTGGACAACAACTAGCTTGCATGATTTATTTGCAGCTGTGGAACCTGAATTAGGTAAAATTGATATGCAACTAGTTCGCGTATTAACAACTGGCGTGGCTGGTGGGGCTCAATTATTTGACATGTTAGCTTTATTAGGGAAAGAAGAAGTAATTACAAGATTAAATACGGCTTTAGGTAAATTATAATATTCTTTCGCTGATAAGCGCAGAGAAGTATTTAAAATAAAAATCAGCGAAAATTTGCTCAATCTGCTGCAAACTATGGAATTATACTCTGACGAATATTTTATGAATGAAGCGCTGAAAGAAGCTCGCAAGGCTTATGAGGCAGACGAAGTTCCTGTAGGTGCAGTAATTGTAGCCGATAATAAAATCATCGCCAGAGCGCATAATTATACCGAACGATTAAACGATGTAACCGCTCATGCCGAAATGCAAGCAATAACATCTGCAGCTAACGCTATTGGAGGGAAATATTTAAATGATTGTACATTGTATGTAACATTAGAGCCTTGCTTAATGTGCGCTGGAGCTTTGCATTGGAGCCATATTACTAAAATTGTATATGGGGCAAGCGACGATAAAAAAGGATATAGTAAAATTAATCAAACAGTATTACATCCTAAAACAACAATTGTAAAAGGGATTTTAGAACATGAATGCTCAACGATATTAAAAGATTTTTTTCAAACTAAAAGAAAATAAAAATTACAACACAGAGATTTTAAGGATACAAAGATTTAAGGAGAATTAATAAATAAAAACTCAGCGAACTCTTCTACTCTATTTCTCTGTGTTGAAAACAACAAAAACATAAACTATGAATTTAGATTTAAAACATAAACAAGCCATCGTTTGCGGAAGCACACAAGGAATTGGAAAAGCCATAGCATTAGAATTAGCAAACTTAGGCGCTAGTGTTACATTAATTGCTCGTAACGAAGAAGCCTTAAAAGCTACTAAAACAGAATTAAGTACTTCTGCAGGACAACTGCACTCATACTTATGTGTTGATTTTAGTAAACCTGAAGAATTGAAACAAATTGTTGAGGCGTATTTACAGCGTCAACCAATCGTTCATATTTTAGTAAACAATACAGGTGGTCCGCCTGCCGGCCCTGCTCATTTAGCAAAAACAGATGAATTTTTGTCTGCATTCAACAACCATTTAATTTGCAATCATATTTTAGCTCAGGCTTGTATAGAAGGCATGAAAAATGCAAAATATGGCCGTATCATAAATATCATTTCTACGTCTGTTAAGCAGCCTTTAGCAAACTTAGGAGTATCAAATACGATACGCGCCGCTGTTGCCAATTGGGCAAAAACCTTAGCTGGTGAATTAGGCAAATTTAATATTACCGTTAATAACGTTTTACCTGGCGCAACTTCGACTGTTCGTTTAAAATCAATCATCGAAAATAAATCGACTAAAACTGGTCACGCTTTGGATGCAGTCACTAACGAAATGATTTCTGAAATTCCAATGGGTCGTTTTGCAGAAGCTTCTGAAATAGCAAATGCGGTGGCATTTTTAGCATCACCTGCAGCGTCTTACATCAATGGCATTAATTTACCGGTTGATGGCGGCAGAACTGGCTGTTTGTAAATGTTTTTCAAAGAAATAGAACACAGTAGAGATAGCTATCGAGATTAAGATTATTGGCAATGATAGTGTTTGTAAATACAAACAATTTATGCACTATCATAACTATCTATGGCATCAGTATTCTATAAATCATCAACTGTCAATAGTTAATTCTTTTGTGGTAAATTAACAGGTTTTAGTACCTTAAACTTGATAATTTCTCAAGTTTTTAATATTATATTTGTTTCCATTTATTACCTGATTATATTAAAGTTATGAAGATTATTATACCAATGGCAGGAAAGGGAAAACGTATGCGTCCACATACACTTACTGTTCCTAAACCATTAATTAATGTTGCCGGAAAACCAATTGTGCAAAGATTGGTTGAAGATATTACGAAAGTTTGCGGTGAAAAAGTAGATGAAATCGCTTTTATCATAGGTCCGGATTTTGGAAAAGAAGTTGAAGAAAACTTAGTTAAAATT
>JAEUTR010000091.1 GCA_016787365.1 Bacteroidia bacterium | reverse complement strand
AAATTATTCAATACCTAAATTTTCGGCAAGTACTAACGAAATTAAAATTTTATATTTTTCGAATTTACTAGAATCAAAAGGAATTGAAGATGTTGTTCAGGCAATTTCTATTTTAAAGACATTGAATATTTCACAATCTTTCTCGGTTGATTTGGTTGGAGCCTGGTATTCGAAAATTACTGAAAATAACTGCTTACAATTAATTGAAAAATACCATTTGCCTGTAACCATCCATTCTCCTAAAAGTGGGGACGATAAATTGAATTTCTTAGCTAAAGCTGATGTTTTTATTTTTCCTCCACGAGAGCCGGAAGGGCATCCTTGGGCCATAGTGGAAGCCATGGCGGCTCAACTCCCCATAATTTCAACTGATAAAGGCGCCATCATCGAATCGGTTATTGATAATAAAAATGGATTTATAGTGCCTGAAAAAAATCCGGAAATGATCGCCGAAAAATTAAAATTATTAATAGAAAATTCGGAACTTAGGGAACAAATGGGTTTAGCTAGTTTTAACCTGTATTTAAATAATTTCACAGAAGAAAAAATGGTAGATAAATATACCTCTACCTTTAATGCAATTTTAAAATCATGAATACCGACCATACAGTAGATTTAAAACAAGTAGAAGATTTTTGGAACAGCAATTTATGCGGTAAACAATTTGTTGATGCCAAATTTCCATCCAAAGAGTTTTACAAATATTACAGAGATTTTAGATATAAAAAAACACATCATCTTGACACATATATCGACTGGAAAGGTGCTACCCAAAAAGATGTATTAGAAATAGGTTTGGGAATTGGTGCAGATGCAACACGCTGGGCAGAATTTGCAAAATCTTATACCGGAGTTGATTTAACGGCAGAAGCTGTTTATGCTACAAAATTACATTTTGAGCATTTAGGCTTAAAAGGAAATATCCTTCAAGGAAATGCAGAAGCTTTAGAATTGCCATCAGAAAATTTTGACATTGTTTATTCTCACGGTGTTTTACACCATACGACTAATACTCAAAAAACATTTGACGAAGTTTACAGAGTTTTAAAACCAAATGGACAATTTATCGTCATGCTTTATGCAAAAGGCTCTTTTAATTATTGGATTCGTATTCAGTTATATTTTAGATTACGATTATTAATCGAAATCTTTAAAAATAAAATGGGAGGATCTTCCAAAGGCAATTGGGCATTGCACGTGAAAAACTTTAAAAGTGATGGGTGGACCTATTTATCCTGGAAAAACTTCCCACACCACTGCACAGATGGACCAGATTGCTACATCGCAAATATTTATTATCAAAGTGAAATAAAAGAAATGTTAGAAAAATCAGGTTTTAGAGTGGAGAAAATGAAAAAAGGACATTTCCCAATTGGAGGAAATTTCCCAAAACTTGAAAGATTCTTAGCAAAATATATTGGATTTCATCAATTAGTTTGGGCAAAAAAATCATAGGTCCATGTGCGGTATAACAGGGTATATTTCAAACGAAAAACTGAACAGCAATGCAATGCTTGATGTATTGCATCATCGTGGCCCTGACCATCAACAAGGTTATTATGATACAACAAACACCAAAGAGCTTTTTTTAGGTCATACACGATTAAGCATTCTCGATTTGTCGAGCAACGGTAATCAACCCATGTTTAGCGATGATAAAAACATTATTATGGTGTTTAATGGCGAAATCTACAATTTTGAAGAATTAAAAAATAAACATTTAAAAAACGATTTCTTTCACTCTAAAACCGATACCGAAGTCATTTTGAAATTATATCAGAAGTTCGGAATTCAATTTGTGAATGAATTAAATGGCGATTTTGCGATTTCCATTTACGACAAAAACATTAACAAGTTATTTTTAATTAAAGATCACGTAGGTGTAAAACCACTATATTTTTATACAGACAGTCAAAAATTTATTTTTGCGTCCGAAATAAAAAGTATAATCGCATCAGGTATTAAACCTAGTTTAGCTAATGACGAACTATTAAATTATTTTGTTTTTAAATACACTCCAAAAAACAATACTCTTTATAAAAATGTGTATCGTGTACCACCGGCATCTTATATCGAATATGATTTAAATAAAGATAGTTTTTCGACGCATCGTTATTGGAATCTGTCTAAAAACAAATCCTATACTGAACTTTCTTACCAAGATGCAAAAGACACCTTGTATCATTTAATTGAAAAGAGCACTAAAAGCAGATTAATATCAGATGTCCCAATTGGGAATTTTTTATCAGGTGGTATTGATTCATCTATCATTGCATCATTTATAAAAAACAGAAAAGATATCTTACATTATTGTGCTCGTAAATCGGATATAGATTTAAAAAAAGAAGGCACAAGCTCCGACTTTTTTTACGCTACCAAATTAGCTAATGAATGGAATTTAAAATTATTACAAGCTAATATTGGTAGTGATGAAGCTAATATTGATTTAATAAGAAAAACACTTTATTATTCAGATGATTTAATTGCTGATGGGTCGCAAATACCATCTTACCTGATTACAAAAGATGCCGCTCAATCTTCAAAAGTTATTTTATCAGGCATGGGAGCTGATGAATTATTTTTAGGCTATGCAGGACACATGTTAACACTTTTATCAGAAAACATGATGAACAAAATACCATTTGGCTTATCAGGCATCATGTACAAACAAGCAGCAAAAGTGAATCAGGGAAAGGGTAAATTTTTAGCATATCGAAGGTATATTCATAAAATTGGGAAATATGGCAACTACCCAAAATATAAATATGGAATCTTAAACTTGGTTGGCGATTTCGAGAACTCATGTGCCGTTTATTCTGGAGATAGAGATTCTCTTGAAAATACGTTATCCAATTATTTTCCGGATAGCGAAGATGTATTTGATTCGTTAACACGATTTGAACTAGAAAATGTTTTAGTGAAAAATTTAAGTTATACCGACAGAACATCCATGGCTAATTCCGTTGAATGCCGTGTACCATTTTTAGATAAGCATATTGTTGAATTTGCATACAGTATTAAACGTAGTTATAAATTATCTAGTACAGGGACATCTAAGCGTATTTTAAAAGATACATTTAAAAACACATTACCTGATTATATCATCAATCGTCGTAAAGCAGGATTTGGTATGCCTTTACGAAGTATATTTAGTACCAAAGAAAAAGTATATCAACTTTTAGACATTTCATTTTTTGAAAATTTTAATCAATTTTCAATACCACATATTCATCTTATTATTCAAAACCATATTGCAGGAAAAGAAGATAATTCATCGATTATTTATGCTTTAATTTCTTTTCAGGAATGGTACAAACTAAATTTTTAAACCAATGGAACAATTGACACAAAATCTAAAAGATGGACACATGCAATTATTGGAAGTTCCTTTTCCAATACTAAACAGTGGCTGCGTGTTAGTTAGAAATCACTATTCAATTATTAGCGCAGGTACCGAAGGAAAAACGGTAAAAGATGCTCGTTTAGGTTATATTGGTAAAGCATTAGCTCGCCAGGAAGAAGTTAAAAAAGTTATCAAAACTGCTAAAACTATAGGCTTACAAGAAACCTATAAACTGATGATGAATAAGTTGGAAGCACCATCTCCATTAGGTTATAGCTGTTCCGGAGAAATCATAGCTATTGCAGATGACATCACAGACTTTAAAATTGGCGATAAAGTAGCATGTGCAGGCGCTGGTGCTGTTCATGCCGAAGTAGTTGCTGTTCCAAAAAATTTGTGCGTAAAGCTACCTGAAAATGTAAATTGTGATAACGGTTCATTTACTACTATTGGTGCCATAGCCATGCAAGGTATCAGACAAGCTGACTTAAGATTAGGTGAAACCTGTGCGGTTATAGGTTTAGGACTCATTGGTCAATTAACTATTCAAATGCTTAATGCCTCCGGTGTAAAAAGTATCGGCATTGATATTAATTCCAAAATGGTAGAATTGAGCAAAGAACTTGGTGCCAATTATAGTTTTGAAAGAAACATTGAAGGTCTTGATCATATTATTAAAGAAATTACAAATGGTTACGGAGTAGATGCCGTCATAATTACAGCAGCTACATCTAGCCTTGACCCTGTAGATTTTGCAGGCGAAATATGCAGACGAAAAGGAAAAGTCATTATTGTTGGAAGTGTCCCTACAGGTTTTAAACGCACCTACTATTACAAAAAAGAACTTGAACTTAAAATGTCGAGTTCATACGGTCCAGGCCGATACGATAGCAATTACGAAGAAGGTGGCATTGATTATCCTTTTGGTTATGTAAGATGGACAGAAAACCGAAACATGCAAGCATTTGTTGACTTAATTGCAAGCGATAAAATCAATTTAAAAAAATTAACCTCTCATATATTTAATTTTAAAGAGGCTACAAAAGCCTATCAATTAATTTTAGATAAAACAGAAGCCTATACAGGTATTCTTTTAAAATACGATACCTCTAAACCATTAGCGGCTAAAGTTGAATTAAAAAATACAATCGCAAATCCATCAGAGCCTAATGTTGGTTTTATTGGAGCTGGTTCATTTGCTAACAATGTATTATTACCTGCATTAAAAAACAATTGTCAGTTTATTGGCATTGCAACCAATAAAGGCAACAATGCACGCAATATTGCCGATAAATACCAATTTAATTATTGCACCGATAAAAGTGAGGAGTTATTTACCGACAAAAACTGCAATACCATTTTTGTTGTTACACGTCACGACTCTCACGCAAAATATGTTACAGAAGCTATCAAATACGATAAACACGTGTTTGTAGAAAAGCCTTTGTGTTTATTAGAAAGCGAATTGGAAGAAATTGCCGACTTGCAAAAAAACAACCAACATTTTGTAATGGTTGGATTTAATAGACGCTTTGCACCATTAATTCAAAAATTAAAAACACAACTTGTACTAAACCAACCAGTGGCCATTAATTATCGTATTAATTCTGGTACCATTGCAGCAGATCACTGGGTGCATGATAAGGCTATTGGTGGTGGAAGAATTATTGGTGAAGTTTGCCATTTTATAGATTTGGTATCTTTTCTTTCTGGTTCAAAAATTAGCAGTATCTCTGCTAATGAAATGCTAAATGCAAATAATTTAAGAGATACACTTGTTATTAATTTAAAAATGCAAAATGGCAGCATCGCCTCCATCTCTTATTTTTCTAATGGCAGTAAAGAATTAAGTAAAGAATATTTAGAAGTGTTTTCAAATGGCCAGTCGTTTATTTTAAATGATTTTAAAACATTAACCATACATGGTAAATCAAGTAAAATCATCAATTTAAGTAATCAGGATAAAGGACATAAAGAAGAAGTTAAACAGTTTTTAGATGCTATTAAAAAAGGTTTACCCTGCCCTATTTCATTTGATGAAACGTACAATGCTATGAAGTCTACATTTAAGGTAGTGGAATCTATTGCGAGAAACGGCGAACAAATTATAATATAATAAACTATCTCAATTTATGAATTTGTCTCCCTTACAAACCGCTCAAGATTTTGAGATACCTTTTGAAAAACTTCGTTCTTATATAGAGTCCGAAAATTTCAAAGGTTATGATCCATACGATACGCTTAACTCTCCTATAAAATTTAAATATTTCGGTAAGCTCATTCCTGTTTTAGCTTTGCAGTTTCAAAAACGAAATCCTTTAAATATTCGTCCATTACTGGGTATTAAAAAAGAACATAATCCAAAAGCATTAGGTTTGTTTTTGTACGCATACTGTAAATTACAAAAACACTATCCTCAAAAAAATTACAAAAAACAAATTGAGGAACTGTTTGAACTTTTAAAAAACAATTACAGTAAAGGCTATAGTGGATACTGTTGGGGATATAATTTTGATTGGGCAAGCTCAGGAAAATATATTAGAGCTTACAGTCCTAATATTGTAGTAACAGCATTTGTTGCAAAAGGCATTTTTGAGTATTATCAACTAACTAAAAGTGAGGAAGCTTGCAATATTCTTAAAAGTATTGGTTTATTTATATTAAATGATTTACCTAAAACCGAAACGCCCGAAGGTATTTGCATTAGCTATACTACGCTGGGAATAGACAATTGTTATAATGCCAGCTTACTAGCGGCTACTGTTTTAGCACAGCTTTATTACATGACAAAGGAGGAACATTATAAAACTTATGCTTTAAAAGCAGCTGATTTTGTAGTGGCGAAACAACATGAAGATGGGCACTGGAATTATAGTATTGACGAAAATGGTAAAGAACGTGTACAAATTGATTTCCATCAGGGATATGTTATTGATTGCATTGATGACGTTATGAATTATTGCGAAGTTGAAAACACTAGATACAAAATAGCAATTGAGAAAGGAACAGCCTACTATCGTCAAAATCAATTTTTTGAAAGCGGTCAATCTAAATGGAGATTACCAAAAATCTATCCCGTTGAAATACATAATCAAACGCAAGGCATTATTACCTTTTCAAAAATGAAAAAATTAAATCCTGAATATTTAATTTTCTCAAAAACTATTGCCAATTGGACGATTAGTGAAATGCAAGACAAAAAAGGTTTTTTCTACTATCGTAAATTAAAAACGTACACCAATAAAATTTCTTTTATGCGTTGGGGCCAAGCCTGGATGTTTGTTGCGTTAACTGAACTTATGATTACACTTGATAAAAACACTAAGCAACATGCGTGATTTCACATTAGTTATT
>JAEUTR010000081.1 GCA_016787365.1 Bacteroidia bacterium | reverse complement strand
TTCACGAATGGCTTGTGAAGTTGATTTACCAATGCATCCTATTTTGGTAGTTCCAATATCCGGTTTTTGCATAAAGAAAAACTCAACCGCATGTTTGCTGCTAAAAAATAACCAATCACTTTTAGGTAATTCCTTAATCGTTAGTTTTTTTAAATCAATTAAACTTTTACACTCTACGTTAAAACCTAAATTGGTTAACCATCTATTTAAGTTATTGCTTTCGTGTGCTTCGCGAGAAATAAAAATTGATTTTGAACTAATACGTTGTAAGTGTTCAACTATTTTTTCAGGTAAATCTTCTGTATTGGTTGTTTCATAATACAATTGTTTTACTTGTGTGTTCCAAGCATCAGCGGCAGAAACCCATACTTTAAATAATTTTCTGTCTTGGTCATTCATTTCGGTGTCACAAAAAACACCTAATGGCAATTGACAGCCGCCATCCAGTAAATTTAAAACACGGCGTTCGATATTGATGTTAATCATCACATCATAATCGCATACGGAATCAAATACATCTCCTAATTTATAATCATCTTCACGTATTTGCCAAGCTAATACTCCTTGTGCGGGAGCAGGAACAAATTCACTCGTTTCTAATTGCTCAACCGTAAAATCTGATAAGTCTAATTCTAAACGCTCTAAACCAGCTGCCGCTAATATAATCGCATCATATTGACCTTCTCTTAATTTATTAATTCGTGTTGGAACATTGCCACGTAAATCAGTAATCTCTACATCTGGTCTGAATGATAATAATTGTGATTTTCTTCTGGCTGACGAAGTGCCCACCTTCGCACCTTCTTTTAAATTAAATTTTTTGGTTGTGTCTTCTGCTTCATCACGCATAATTAACCAATCAGCAGGGTTTTCGCGAGATGATACACCGGCAATGATTAATCCATCAGGATTTTCGGTTGGTAAATCTTTGTGCGAGTGAACAGCAACATCAATGGTTTTATTTAGAAGAGCTTCTTCTAATTCCTTGGTAAAAAATCCTTTTCCTTCTAATTTATCAAAACTCGTATTCCATTGTTGTGAAGTATCGCCTTTGGTTTCGATAATTTTTATCTCTACTTCGTGACCTTGTTTTTCTAATAAATCTTTTGTGAAATTAGCTTGCCAAAGTGCTAAATCGCTACCGCGTGTGCCAATGATAATCATAGTATTGTAATAAAATTAGAGGCTACAAGATAAGTTATTTTTTGAATTTAACCGCAAAGAATGCGAAGAAATAGCAAAGGTCGCTGAGAGAAATAAATATAAAAACTTTGTGGTCTTTGCGCTAAAACTTAGCGACCTCTGCGGTTAGATTTTTTTACAAATCCTCTTCTAAAAAAACCTTCTTAGCCGTTTTAATAGCTAAGGCATTGTATTTTTTTTCCATGTAGCTTAGCACTTTATCAAGAACTTCTTTTCCTTGTGGGTCAAGGGTATTCATTTCTTTAGCAAACACTTCGTTTAAGGCAGTTTCTTTAATATATTTTATTTGCTTCGGAATTTCTCCAAAAGCTAATTCAATTCTACGCTCTTGAAACAGTTGTTTGAATTCTTCAACCTTATTATTGATAATAGCTTTACAAGCTTCAATTTCTCCTTCACGTTTCAATAAATTATCAGCAGCTTGTTTTTTTAAGGATTCAATATCAATGTAGTGAATGTCGTTCGACTCAATAACTTTTGCATCAATATCAGCAGGAATGGCTAAATCAATAATTACTTTTTTAGCAGTATCGTTTCCAATCAATGATTTGTAAATATCATTGGTAATAACGGCACCTTGGGCTGCAGTACAAGATATTAATACATCAAAACCTTCTTTAAAATCTTTGATATGAGCTAACTCACGAGCTTTGCCATTTAATTCTTTGGCTAATTTTTCGGCATTTTCTAATGTTCTATTAAACACTGTGAAATTAGCATATTGATGTTTTTTTAAATACTTAGCCATATTGGCATTAGTTTCGCCTGCGCCAATAAAAACAATGCGAGCATTATTTTTAATTCCCAAACTGCGTAACTGACGGTAGGCTAATGACACAATAGAAACAGGGTTTTTGGCAATATCTGTATCCGTATAAACTTGCTTTGCGGTTTCAATGGTTTGTTTAATGGCTAAACGAATGGTGTCTCCGGTTAAGCCTAATAAATTGCAAAACTCATAAGCTTTACGAACTTGAGTAATGATTTCTCTTTCGCCAACTACTAAAGAATCTAGGGAAGCAGATACTTCAAACAAATGATTTAAAGCTGCTTCGCCTTCGTAAGTAGTTGTCTTATCAATTAAAGCCGTTAAATCTTCTTTAGTTAAACGAGAGTTAACAGAATAAAATAAATCAGATAAAAATTCAGGAGCAATTTCGCGATCCGTGTTTACAACAAATTCAACGCGATTGCAAGTACTTAAGAACATTAATTCTTTTAAATCCATTCTGATTTTTAAACCACCCAAGTAATCTTGTTGGTGATTTTCATCTAAATGTAATTTCCCTATCAACTCTAAAGGAGCTGATTTATGTGTTAGTGAAATTATCTTAAAAGCGTTCATAAATTTCGTATGTAAAGGTCGTTAACTCTTGTCTTTCCTGTGTCATCGTATTGTCATAAAACAGAATTTAAACTGATTCTAAATAAGAATCTGGCCGATTTGTGCTTGTATTTGCACTATCTTTTATGTTACTTAGAGTATAAAATCTCATGTTATGCAAATTTCAAGCCTTGAACAGTACCAAAATGAGTACAAAAAATCAGTAGAAAACCCAGAAGTATTTTGGGAAAATATAGCCAACGAATTTACT
>JAEUTR010000055.1 GCA_016787365.1 Bacteroidia bacterium | reverse complement strand
AATAACTCCGCATAAGCCTTTTGGTCGCCTTTATGCAAAGCTAACTGTATAAGCTTATAGTCATAAACTGCTTTGGTTGTCAGGTTCTCGCTTGGGTCTAACTCTTCCATTTGTTTGGTTTATGAAATAATTTACTGATATGAAATATTGGGTATATTAATAATAATACAATCTCATAAAAAAATGATAAAGCCCACAAATCCATCTCGTGTAATTTCTTAGATACTTTCTTAAAGATAATCATTTGAATACAGATTTTCAAAACAAAACCAATCAAAGCAACTAAAATGGTGGTTTTAAAAATCAAAACAGATAAAAAAAGTAGGTGAAACCCATATTGCAGTATATAACCCATTGTAATTTTTGTTTTGCTGACTGAATTATAATGAGGTGCTGTAGTTAGGTGTCTTTGTTTTTGTCTTTTCCAATCAGAAAAGGTAGCTTTTGCTATAGAATAAGTAATTGCATTTTGAGTAATCACCACATTGGTATTCTCATTAGTACATGCCTGATTAATAAACAAATCATCGTCGCCCGAAGTAATGTGGTAGTGTTTTGAAAAGCCCTTTTGCTTATAGAATAAATCTTTTTTATACGCCAGATTTCTACCAACACCCATATAAGCTCTTCCCTTAATAGCTGCTGATAAATAATTAGCTGCTATTAAAAATGTATCAAACCGAATTAGCTTATTAAGAAACCCCAAATCTTTTTTATAAGCACCATAACCTAAAACAATCTCTTTCTTATTTACAAAGCCTGATGCCATATCTTTCAGCCAATTTTCATTTGCAGGAAAACAATCCGCATCTGTAAATAATAAATTTTCATATTTAGTTCCCTTGATTCCAACCATTACAGCAAATTTTTTACCGTGTTTGTAATAATCATCTTCCTTAATGGTTACTTTTTTAAGGTTAGGGAAAATCTTTGCAAATTCATCAATCACATTCTCCGTATTATCAATAGAGCAGTCGTTAACTACTACTACTTCAAATTCGGGATAATTTTGCATTAAGATTTTCGGCAAAAATTCTGTTAAGTTATCGTCCTCGTTACGAGCACAAATAATAACAGATACCGGTTCTTGAGAAAGCCCCTGCTCTAAAGAATTTGTTTTTAAATTACCTAAAGGTAAAATATTTATGACATAATGAATAATAATGCCAATCAACGACACAAAAAAAGCAACCAACAAGAGTTCGTCTGCTCCTATTTCAACAAAATCAGGAAAATACATGTAGCAAAAATACCATCCATACAGCCAGATAATTAGGTTATCTTTGTATTTATTAAACAAAGAAATTAACAATGCTTGCTGATATAAATGCGGTTATTTTTGACATGGATGGGGTTATTATTGATTCTGAACCCTTATGGCGTAAAGCAATGATACAAAGTTTTACTGAAGTTGGTATTCCATTTAGTGATGATCATTGTCGTATAACCACAGGATTAAGGTTTAAAGAGGTAGCTGAGTTTTGGTTTAAAAAACATAAAATAAACGATATTTCAATCAACGAATTTGATGAATTAGTAATAAATCGCTTATGTAATTTTATTAAACAAGAAGGAAAACCCATGAAAGGGGTTTTAGAAATTCTGAAATTTTTAAAGAAAAAAGAATTAAAAATCGGAATTGGAACATCCTCCAATACAAAATTGATGAATACGGTTGTGGATGTTTTGAATATCAGAATATATTTTGATGAATTATGCTCGGCTGAGCATATGACTTATGGAAAACCGCACCCTGAAGTATATTTGACCTGCGCCGAAAGATTAGGTATAAATCCATTACATTGCCTTGTCATTGAGGATTCTGTAAATGGTATTATTGCTGGTAAGGCTGCGCAAATGAAAGTTGTTGCAATCCCTGAAGCTTTAAATAAAAATAATACAAAATTTACAATCGCTGATTATCAATGTGAATCCTTAATTGATATTATCAATCATTCTTAAACATAACAATTTCTTAGTCCCAATAAATCTGATAATACAAACATTTAGTTAAATAAAAATCCCTGCATTTAGCAGGGATTTTTATTTAACTATCTGATTAAAGTTACATGCCCTATATAATCATGTTTTTTTCCAAGCACATCTTTTAGTTTCACTTTCCAAGTGTATACATCCTGCTTCTCCTCTCCTGATTTCCCTTGTACTCTACCATTCCAACCCTTGGTAATATCATCCGTGTAGAAAATTTTCTCTCCCCAACGGTCAAATATCCACATTTCATAAAAAGCAATACCAATACCCTTTCCTGTAAATACATCATTCACACCATCATCATTAAACGGAGAAAATGCATTAGGAATATAGAAGGTAAACTCAGGTAAAATTTCTATCGAACGGTATGCGATAT